>DATNPK010000010.1 GCA_036703275.1 Coleofasciculaceae cyanobacterium
TCATGGGGCGGCGGCTTTTGAGTAAGAAGATTCTTACTCAACCTCGACAGTTCCTATAACGGGGGGAACCCCCGCAACGGACTGTCTCGCAAAACGCGCCTTGCTTGCACCGCTTAGTTTGGTGGAAACCCCCAAGACCGCACTTTTGCCCTAAAGGATATGCCCTAAAGGACTAGCTTCGCGTCGCGGAGCGGTATGCTTTAGCATTTGCGAAGCTTATCCTTTAGGACTAACTTCGTGTCGCGCTTCGCGTCGTCCTTTAGAAAGAACTTGCGGTTAGGACTCAAGTAATCAATTTTATATTCATCAAATAGTTTGATGTCTAAAACCATAAATTCAAACTCGATCGAGTACTGCTAAACTAGATTTAACAATTGCTGGCACAATACGCTGACAAGCCATTTTCCCCCCACCAATATTTCTGGCGACAGGGCCAATTTGTAAGGCAGCTAGACCACCCATAATAAAAAAGTTTGATTTCGGCAGACGTAAATAGTCATCTAGTACGGGTAAACCGTTAACTATTTCTGTCGGATATGCTTGAAGCACATCTTTGAGTAAAGGATGGGCAGTCGCATTAAATCTCGTACCAGTGGCTAACCAGATACGGTTAAATTGATGTTTGCTTCCCTCAATACAGCTAACTTGCCAATAATTATTTTGCCATTGTGCCAAGCTGACTTGACCGCTTTCATTTATACTAATCTTTCCTTCATTCGTTACCTTTTTTAATTGCAGTATCATTTCTGGAGTCATCGAACCGCCGTTGCGTGCTTGCTGAATCATTTGCCAACGTGAATGCCAATCAGGATCAGCGTGGAAGTTTTTAAGATATTTTGGTCCCAACCAACCAGGATCGGCATCAAAGATTTTTTCTTGTAATTGTTTTCTCGTCATTAGAGTCACAGTTGCACCAAGATTTATTGCACCGATAGCTAAATGACCGCTAGTTAAGCCTCCACCAATGATTAAAATGCGTTCTCCCGTTAAATTAAGCTGGCGTAAATCTACTTGTTGAGAATGACATAATTTATCTGAGGGATAATTAGATGTAATTTGCTCTACCCAATCGGGAAGCTGAACTTTGCCACTTCCTGTAGCTAAAACTACTCTACGAGCAATTATAGTTTCTCCAGTATCTAAAACTAGTTGAAAACGTGAACGGGAAGATTGTTTAATTGAGAAAATTTGGCTAACTTTTGCTCGATAAACTTTATTTTCTAGCTTCCATCGATGAATTACTTCACCACAAAAATCGTTAAATAACTTTGTCCCTGGTCTATCGTAAGGTGGAAATAATTCATTCCGTCTACTTTCGGCAAATGTTCTTAATTGATGGGGATTAGAATCGGGATGATGTACCGCAGGCGATCGCAAATAAGGAATTTGTTGAGATGCAAATTGCTGCTGCCATTGACTCATCCATGTTCCCGCAGGATCGAAAACCAAAAACTTATTGTAGTGTTTGGCGCTTTTTTGTAGGAGGTGAGTCGTTAAACTAAGTGCCTGAACTCCTGCGCCGATAATGCCTATATCTATATAGTTGGGTAATTTCACTCGCTAAAAATAATGATAATAATTATCCACATCTCTATATAATAATGATTATCATTCTAATTGTCTAAAAACTAAAAGTAAGCCATCGCTTTTTATGTCTGCCCCTAGTCAAAACCCTCAACATCTTTCTTTACTCCATCGTCCTCGTCGTCTACGTCGCACAGCATCCTTACGACGGATGGTGGAAAACCAGCTAACAGTTAACGATCTGATTTATGCTGTCTTTGTTATAGAAGGAAAAAACCAACAACAAGAAATTCCTTCCATGCCAGACATTTATCGTTATTGCCTCGATTTACTTCTCAAAGAAATAACTGATGCTGCGAATTTAGGGATAAATGCGATCGCTCTATTTCCTCTCATTCCTACAGACAAGAAAGATAACGCAGGAAAAGAAAGCTATAATCCTGATGGTTTAGTACAGCGCACTGTAAGGGCAATTAAATAAGAAATCCCTCAAATCACCGTAATTACTGATGTCGCTCTCGACCCTTTTTCCACTTACGGTCATGATGGCATCGTTCAAGACGGCAAAATTCTTAATGACGAAACAGTAGAAGTGCTGGTTAAACAAGCAGTCTCCCAAGCAGAAGCAGGAGCAGACATGGTAGAGTCGGGACAATACGTCAAAGGTTAGATGCTGCTGGCTACTTTGATGTCGGTATCTTAGCTTATTCGGCTAAATACGCTTCAGCCTATTATGGTCCTTTCCGCGATGCTTTAGAATCTGCTCCCCAATTTGGTGATAAACAAACCTATCAAATGAATCCTGCTAATAGTCGAGAAGCAATTAAAGAGGTATCCTTAGATATTCCCGAAGGTGCAGATATCGTCATGGTCAAACCAGCTTTAGCTTATTTAGATATAATTGGTCGCATCAAGGAATATACCAACTTACCCGTATTGTGATTATTAGGCTCTCAAAGTCTATGCTATTCATGAAGAAGGATTATTAGATGGACAGCTTGGTAACTTCCATCTTCTGTCTTTTCTTCACTTTTTCCTAATTCACATTAGGCGTTTTATTTGCATTTTTATCTCAATTCATTTACAATTTATTTACAATTCAATTGCAATTGTAAAGTAAGGAGAAAGTAGATAAATTATGACGTTAGAGCAGTTGAAGATTTTTTTAGCTGTAGTAGAGCATTTACATTTTACTCGTGCTGCCAACGCTCTTTACATCACTCAACCTGCTGTTAGTGCGGCAATTCAAAATTTAGAAGGAGAGTACGGGGTCAAATTATTTCACCGAATTGGTCGTCATATTGAAATTACTGAAGCTGGAAAGCTTTTAGAAATAGAAGCACAGAAAATTTTAGACCGAGTAACCATAACTCAACGAGGTTTAAAAGAGTTAAATGATTTGCAAAAAGGAGAGCTGAAATTAGGAGCAAGTTTTACCATTGGCAACTACTGGCTGCCTGAAAAAATTAGCAAGTTTAAACAAATATATCCCAATCTTTCAATTAACTGTACTTTGGCGAATGCTGACAAAATTGCTACAGGGACAGTAAAAGGACTTTATGATCTAGGATTATTGGCAGGAGAAATTAAACCATCTCTACAAACCAATCTCGAACACAAAATAGTCGGAAGCGATCGCCTGCAAATTGTCGTCGGAAAATCTCACCCTTGGTATAAGCGTCATACAATTAATGTCCAAAAATTAGCCACAACTAACTGGATTATGCGCGAACCTGGTTCGGGAACGCAACAGATTTTTGAGCAAGCTTTAGTCAAATGGGGAATTTCGCTTAGTCAACTCCAAGTAATTTTTGTGTTAAATAGTAGCGAAATGATCAAAACCTTAGTAGAAAAAGGTATTGGTGCGTCTGCTGTTCCCGAACTAATGGTTAAAAAAGAAATCCAATTTTCGACGCTTCATTGTGTCAAAATCGAACATCCAACTCAAGATATAACTTTTGATATCATTAGACCAATTTTACTCATCAAGCATCATCAACGTTTTCAAACTAAGATTGCTAAAGTTTTTGAAGCAATGTTGATGAAACCAGACAATAAGATTGAACATTTTGCAGAAAGAATTGACAATGTAGAACAGAAGCAGAATAAGTTTTGAGCTTTTAGTTATTAGTTATTTTCTATTAAATCATCTAGTTCTAGCTCTAACACTTTGCTATTATCACTACCCATAACCAAAGGTAGTTTACCGTCCCATTTTTCAATTGTTTGTTTTTTGAGCAGTTCGTTATTTAAAGTAGCTTGAATAAGTCCTTGTGCTTCGGCTTCTCCTTTAGCTAAATTTACTTTAGCTTCGGCTTCTTTTGCAGCTTTAATTGCGATAAATCCCGCTTTTTTGGCTTCTTGTTCGGCAATTTGTTTGGTTTCTACGGCTGTATATTCGGCTATAACTGCTTTAAGCACCTCTTCCACGGCTGGATCGATAATGCGATCGATTATTGAGCTTTTGTTACCAATTTGTTGAAAAACTAAGTTAGTTTTTTCGGGAATAATATGCCAATTGAGTGCAATATCAGTAAAGACATCTTGGAGATCTTTTGAAGATGCTTCTGCTAATTGTTCTTGTTTTTGTACCCGAACACTTAATTTTTCTACACTATTCACTACAGGAAGAATTACATGAATTCCTTCCGATAATACCTGTTGTACTTCGCCAAATTGCATTAATACTCCTCGTTCTCCTGCATTAACAATTACAAAAAAACGAGAAAACAATATAATCAAGGCTAAAGTCAAAAAAATTCTACTGGTAATAAAAATATCTTTATTAGTTTGACGATCTGATTTTGAATTTATATTTTTATCATTTAATTCTATATTCATAAATAGTTAAGGTTAATTTAAATTTTGTTTTATATTTCGTAGTACCATACTTCTTCTTCCCGCACTAAAATCCGACTAAGAGAAAGACGCTCAATGATTCCTTGTTCTTCTAATTGCTTTAAGGAACGAGTGATACTTACCCTAGTTACACCCAAAATTTCGCCTAGATCTTGGTGAGTAAGTTTAAAATCAATTAAATAGCCAATTTCTATTTGACGACCAAATTTTTTAGCTAGCCAAGTCAAAAACTTGATCAATACTATATCAAGTTTTTTAGAACTACGAATAATACTTAATTCCTCGAATTGCTGAATTTGATTCAGTAAATTTTCGGTTAATTGATGTCCATCTTCCCAAGCAAAACTAATTACTTCTACTGCCGTCAAACACTCGATTGTATAGGGAGCGATTTTAGATAAAGCTTGTCCAACCAGATCTCCCTGTCCCCATAAACCTAAAGTGACAATCGATCCATCTTCTAGCCAAGTTAAAGTGCGTACTATTCCTGCTTCAATTTTCCACAGATTATATGTATATGTAGCATCTGGAAAGATTGTACGGCGTTTAAAGCTATGATAAATACCTCGATCGCTCAAATTAAGCAAAGATGAAGAAGGAAACATAGGGAAAAATAATTACTAAATTTTTTCTAGTGAATTAATTAGGTTATTAGTAAATAAAGCCTAATAATTGTTTAATTAACTACTAGCTTTGTAACTAATTACTTAAGATCGAACAAAGGATTTTGTTTCTTTCAATTTAATAAATACTTGTTGCCCTGGTTGTAAAGCCAATTTAGAAAATTTATCTTGACTTAAATGAACGTTTAGCAGTAAATTTTTATCAATAATTAATTCAGCTTGGACTTGATAACCTAAATTTATTACTCGCTGCAATTTACCAGTTGCGACTTTTGCATTTTTTTCATTAGGAGAAGATAAGAGTTCGATATCGTGGGGACGGACAAAAACTTGATTTTCACGGGTTACTAATCCTTGCTGTTGGCAAAAGTTGAGATGAGCTGGCAAAACATTTACATCGCCAATAAAACTCATGACAAAAGGATTGGCAGGCAGATCATAAATTTCTGCGCTTGTTCCTACCTGTTCGATGTTACCGTGATTCATGATGACAATTTGATCGGCTACTTCCATGGCTTCTTCGCGATCATGAGTAACTAAAATGGTAGTAACCCCAACTCGTTCGTGAAATTTACGCAACCATGTACGCAATTCTTTGCGGACTTTGGCATCTAATGCACCAAAAGGTTCATCTAATAATAAAACTTGGGGATCTACAGCTAAAGCACGTGCCAGAGCAACTCTTTGTCTTTGTCCACCAGAAAGTTGAGTAGGGTAGCGATCGCTCAATCCTTGTAGTTGAATTAATTCTAATAGTTCTTCTACCTTTTTTTTGATCGCTACGGGAGAATACTTGCGAATTGTTAAACCAAAGGCAATATTTTGCCAGATGGTTAGGTGTTTGAATAAAGCATAATGCTGAAAAACAAAGCCAATGTTGCGCTTTCTAATATCGAGATGAGTAGTATCTTGCTTGTTAATGTAAATTTTGCCTGTATCGGGAGGTTCAAGACCAGCGATCGCTCTTAATAAAGTAGATTTTCCCGAACCTGAAGGTCCTAACAAAGCGACTAGACTACCCGAATCTATTTTTAAATTGATTTGATTTAAAGCTTGAAAATTGCCAAATTGTTTTGATACTTTTTCAATGACAATACTCATATTTTTTTTTGGAGCGAGTGAATGTTGTCAGATGGATCTATTTTTTAAAATTATTATTTATTTGCCGAGCAAGTTCAACAAATATTTTTTTTAGCTTGTGAGAAGCAAAATTTATTTTTCGCTAAACATCTATTTAGATTCATAGTTGCTCTTAAATAAACTCGAAATTTACCATGTTTTCTACTGCTGACTCTTCAGTCATTTTGCTGTCTAGACTTTATAATATCGTAGATTTTGATTTAAAAACTGTAAAAAGATGTTCAATAAATTTTAGTTATCAAATCAACAAAAAAGAGTATTTGATTTTATTAAGAGATTTTTCTAAAGTGAAATAGTCCTTGGAAAGTGAGGGGCTGTGACTCGAATCGAATCCGAGTCCTTGAAAGCCTCGTCAGCCGGCAAAAACTGAAAAAGGGTCTAAAAGTTGAAGTTTGGATCTTTATATCCAATCGAGAGAATCATGCAATAATGTTTTCTTTTACTTGTTTTTAATTTATATCACCTTGACTTGTGGTTGGTTTATCTGGCAAAAAACCCGTTTTCCAGGAATCACTAGATCGATGAAACGAAGTATGGAAGAAATTCAATAACAGTTGAATACTCCTAAAAAAGTAGCCATTCCTTCGATGTTAGCAGGACAGCTACCCCCCAACTCAAGCAGATCGTATCAACAAAAAGATTGAGGAGCAACAATAAAATAATGAGTGAATTAGTTACGACGATTCCTACAGGTGTGACTGCCTTTTTTGCCACTAACTTAGACGATATTCTCGTTCTATTGGTCTTTTTTTCACAGGTCAATGATTCTTTTCGTCGCCGACATATTGTATTGGGTCAATATATTGGCTTTACTATTCTGGTTTTAGCTAGTTTACCTGGTTTTTTTGGTAGCTTAATTTTACCTAAACCTTGGATTGGATTATTGGGGATTGTTCCCATAGTTATCGGGATCGGTCGTTTGTTAGAAGAGCAAACTGACGATCTCGCAGAGTTAGAATCAGAAATAACTTCAGAATCTTCTTTCTTAAGCTTTCATATCTCCTCAAACCTGTGGAGTAGCAGCGGTTACTTTTGCCAATGGAGGTGATAATATCGGTATTTATGTACCATTATTTGCTCACGCTACTTGGTCTAGTTTACTGGTGATTGTGGGAGAATTCTTTTGGTTAGTGGGTATTTGGTGTTACGTTGCCTATAAACTGACTCAAACAAAAGCGATCGCCGATTTGTTAACCAGTTATGGCAATAATTTAATTCCTTTTGTCTTAATGGGCTTGGGTATTTTAATCTTGCTAGATAGCCAAACTCTCTTAGATCCGACTTTAACCGTTATCGCTTTACTGGTAAGCAGTTTTGCTTTGATGAGTTTGAGTAAAAATAAGGAACAGCTAGCTGAAGCTCAATTAGACGAGTAAACTAGATTATGAGTTGGTGGATACAAGCTGCGATCGCAGGAAGTACAGCATTTATCGCAACTAATGTTGATGATATATTGATCTTGATGTTGTTCTTCTCCCAAACCAATAGCTCATTTCGTCGCTAACACATTGTAGTCGGTCAGTATTTGGGGTTTATAGCTTTAGTCATAGCTAGTCTACCTGGCTTCTTTGGTGGTTCGATCGTACCGCAAGCCTGGAGCGGATTACTAGGCTTTGTTCCAATTGCGATCGCTATTAGTAATCTAATTAACAACAAGGAAGATGAGCAAGAAGTTCAAGCAGTTTCAAATTCTAATACAGTAGCCAAAAATCTACTTGTTGTAATCGCACCCCAAACTTATAAGGTTGCAGTCGTCACCTTTGCCAATGGTGGAGACAATATTGGTATTTATGTACCATTATTTGCAAATAGTAATTTAGCTAATCTAGCGGTTATTTGCTTAACTTTCTTGGTCTTAATTGGAGTGTGGTGTTATCTGGCTTATCGCTTGACTCGCCATAAAGCGATCGCTCGGGTCTTAACCAAATACGGGGAGCGTATTGTACCCTTTGTTTTGATTGGTTTAGGAATCTTCATTTTACTCGAAAGCGGTACTTACCAACTTTTAACTTCAACCCAATTCAAGTAAACAAAAGTTTTCTTTTGTTCAAATTACTTTATCTTCGTTGCCAATGACGAATGACTAACAACTAATAAATAAATAAGGAGAAAATTCATGAAACTCTGGAAAACTATTTTCTTAAGTTTGTTACTCTGTTTAAATTTCGCGATCGCTGCACCAGCCTTAGCCGATAAACCAAATTTTCAAGATAATCCCGATTATATTGAAATAACCGACAATCTCAATCAGTTATTTGAGGCAAAAGCTAACAAAACCTTCCCAGAAGGACTAACCTCCAGCCAAGTAGACCAAAAAATTACGCGACTACAATTGGCAAAATATATTATAGAAAATGGCGAAGACAATACAGAATGTCGTAACGAAACAGGAAAAAGTATCGCAGTTTACGGTTCTAAAACCAAAAAAACTGATGATAATTATGATAACGCTCTTTATCTTTTGCCAGATGGTCAAACCACTGACGAAGATTGGAATTGTGAGGGGGTTTATCTACCCAATGATGTTAAGGTAGCAGGTTTAGATTTAGATAGTGCAGTAGCAGCTAAAATTCTCAAAGGCACTAAACTAATAGTTACAGTTAATCCAGACACTGGCGTTTATGACTTAAATCTTCCTCCAGCCAAACTATTTAAAGCTGGCGAAGCTAACTGGGATATTCCCGATCTAACTCAAGCAAGTTTTGATGTTCAATATCCCACAGCACCAGTTGATGATTAATTTTCTCTTAAAAACTGAGCAAAGTTATAGTTGGGTTGGAAACCGTGAAACCCAACATCAATAAGAATTTGGTTGGGTTACGCTACCGTCTATCGCTAATCCAACCTACGCAATTAAAACCTTGACTTTTGACTTTAGAGATTTTCTTGATGTTGTTGTTACCATTCAAATTTATCAAACCAGAAAAAAATCAAACAAATTCAGAACAACCAAAACGCAGAAATTCTTCCCGTATCAGAGATCATTTAGCTAATGAACGCACATATCTAGCCTGGATGCGGACAGCAATTTCATTGATGGGTTTTGGGGTTGTCATAGTACGTTTGCGTTTTTTTAAACCACCTCTAACTAATACTCCTGGTAATGGTTGGAAATTAGGATTAATTTTTTCTTTGGTAGGTTTGGTGACAGTATTGCTTTCAACTCATCATTACTTTGCCGTGCGTCACGACATTGATGAAGACACTTATGAACCAGCAGATCGTTGGGTGTTAGTTTTTAGTATTGCTGTAGTACTTTTGGGTGCAGGCATTATTTACTATGTCTTTACTTTGCCTCTTAATCCAATTAATACTCTTGTATTTGAGTAATGGCGTTGCTGATTTAAGTAATGACGTATTTGCGTAGCTTATCCTTTAGGACAAAATATTACTGTTGGGAGCTTCAGAGCTTTTAAAAAATGCTCAACTATGATCTTAGTGAAATATTGTGAAAAAGCTTTACGGCAAGCTCAGTATAAGACACTGGAAGATAGTACATGGTTTGCTGAAATAGATGGCTTTGAGGGAGTTTGGGGCAATGGGGATACTGTAGAAGATTGTCGAACTGATTTACTCGAAGCTTTAGAAGAATGGGTAATTTTGAAATTACAGGATGGAGAGCAATTGGCTGTAGTCGATGGAGTGGCAATTAAAGTTTCGGAAGTTGCACAAGTATAGTTATGCCTTCCAATATTTCTCGTAGAGAGTTAATCAAAAAACTCAAGGCACTTGGTTTTACAGGACCGTTTTCTGGTGGTAAGCACCAATTTATGAAAAAAGGCAGCAAAAATTTCGTGTTCCTAATCCTCATAAAAGTGCCAAAGTTTCAATTAGTTTAGTCAAAGAAATCCTCAGACAAGCAGGAATTAGTGACAGTGAATGGGATAATGCTTAACCGAGTTGAGTGATTTTAGGATAATAGCGATCGCAGGTTATTATTTTGCTCAAAAAAGTGATCGCAATTTATAAAAATCTCTACAATTACTTCTATTTATCGTTTTGAAAAAAAATAATATTTGTTTTTATTAAATACAAACCATAGTATTAAATTAAGCAACTACTTAAGATATCTGACAATAGCTATCACTTCCAAAAAGCCTAAATATTTAGGAATTATTTCAAAAGCTTGTCAGCTTATTCAAGTCTTTATAAAATTAACTTAAGGAGTAATTTAATGAACGTAAAATTTTCTCAAAAACTAACTAAAGTACTTTCAACTATACTTTGTTTAGTATTAGTTGTGGCATTTTCGCTCTTTAACCAGGCTGATGCTAACGCTTTCACAAAATTGCCAGAAAAACCTTCTTTTCGTGGATTTTCTTCTCCTCAAACAACTATTAAAACTACTGAACCTACAGCTACCGAATCAACATCAATTCCTACTTTCGAATCAACTAAATTTCCAGTAATAACACCTCAAGAATCTGTTTCTAGTAATTTAACTCGTTTATTACAAACTAATGAGTGTGTTGGTTGTAATCTTGCTGGTGCGGCTTTAAAAGACACTAATTTACAAGCAGCCAACTTAGAGGGAGCAAATTTACAGGGAGCAGATTTAGAAAGAGCGAACTTACAACAAACAAACTTGCTGGGTGCAAATTTACAAGGCGCAGACTTAGGTAAAACCAATGTTGCTGGAGCAAATTTAGCTAACGCCAATTTATTTGATGCAGACTTAGAAAAAGCAAATCTAGAAGGCGCAGATTTGGAAAAAACTAATTTAGCATCTGCCAATATGCAGGGAGCAAATTTGCAAGGAGCAGATTTAGAAGACGCAATCTTACCAACTGCAATGGTAATTCGTTAAATAAAAGTAACTAGATAATTTTATCTAGTATTTAGTTAAGATAACGTTCCCAATCACCCGCCGCAGATAACCTCAAACGCTCACAGATAACCCCTCGGCGGTCGGTGTGCATTGGGATTGTTATGCCGTCGCATAGGACAGAGATTAATGATAAATTGTGAATAACGGAGCTTCCAACTTTGTGTCATCGTGCTAAACGGGCTACTAGCATAACCACATGAACCACGATATGAGAAATCATTGCCGCTTCAAGACCTTTACGCCAGTAGAGATAACCTGCTATTAAGCCAAAAACTGAATTACCTACAATTACATAAGTAATAACTGAAATAGTTACCTGTGTTCCTAGTACGAAGACAAGGGGTAAATGACCCAAGCCGAAGAGAAATGCTGAAAGGGCGATCGCTGCTACAAAGCACAATGTAGACGGT
This sequence comes from Coleofasciculaceae cyanobacterium, assembly GCA_036703275.1. Taxonomy (NCBI): domain Bacteria; kingdom Bacillati; phylum Cyanobacteriota; class Cyanophyceae; order Coleofasciculales; family Coleofasciculaceae; species Coleofasciculaceae cyanobacterium. The sequence continues at coordinate 11,385 of DATNPK010000010.1, forward strand.
TCACCTTGACCTTGTGAAAAAACTCGCCAACCGAGCCATACTAAAAGCGTCATCATTCCCCATCGAAGCAGCAACTCTTCGGTAATACCTCCATAAAGAATGCGAGTTAAAAATGGGGTGCTGCTTGATAGAGTCTCAGCCTTCATGACAAAATCTGAAGGCAGAAGGAACTTGGCGCAGAACTGGATGGCGGTCAGTACAATACCTCCTACCAAACCACCAATAATCCCTGGAAGCACCTGAGGTTGAATAGCTAGACTCATTGAAGTTCTATTGGCTATTGCCTCAGCTAATGGTGTTGATAATCTAACTTTATGCGCCAGAATAACACCGACTAATATAGCAATAGATAGAAGGAAGGTTGGCTGAATCAAGGAAAGCAGTTTGATGCCCCAAAGAGGCAGTTGTAATTCTTCACTTTCAGAAATAGGTAAGTTCATCCACCAAAGCGAGATGACACCTGCCATGCCCGTTATCCACAAAACTGTAAATACCTTCATTGACATATTTACTCTAATACAGGCTGATTCCACGTCGAAATCCAACAGAATTTACCCTTCAAACACTCTATTACCAAGATACTTTCGGCATAACTATTTATTATACTGACGTTTTCCAGATAACTACCCTATATGGGGTATTTAAATAGAATAGTTTTATATAATACTCCAAATCTGGATGATTATACCGACAAATTCCGTATAACTACCTTGTATATGTGTATTAACTAGAAACTTTCAGTATAAATGTCGGAGCTATCTAAAATTTTTCAGAAATAACATTATTTTTTTGATTAAACTTATTGCAAAAATAAATTAACAATAAAAATTGATGTTTTTTTACTTTTGACTTTTTGACTTGACTTATTTAGAGTTTATAAAACTAATATAATGTTTATTCTTTAAGATTTTTCGTTAGTTAGTTGAGTTAAAAATAGCTTTCCCATTAATAAAACTACCATCGACCAAGCGATCGCAATCATCCAACCACCGGCAATATCACTAGGATAATGAACTCCTAAATAAAGGCGCGTCCAAGCAATACTGATAACGAATAAGCTACCGAAAATTACAGTCAACCAACGCCAGGAACTATTCCAGGTCAAAATTATTAAAACAAGGGCGAAAGACATACTAGACATGGCATGACCGCTAGGAAACGAGTAATCTGAGCCGACTTGATAAACTAATTCCCACAAATGAGGTCTGGCTCTATGTACTATGATTTTGCCTGTATAGCTAATAGTAATAGCACCTAAAAAAGTCATAGCTGTATAGATAAAAAAATTCCACCGTTTAGACAATAAAAAACTTAAAGCCATGCCTACAATTATAGAAGTAGTTATTTCAAAATCGCCCCACCTAGTTAATATTTCTGCTAATAAATTTAATTTTTCTCCCGCTTGAGCGTGAATTGTGAATAAGAGCGGTAATTCCCAACTCAAAGCACCTTCGTGGTTTTGCACTGCTAATAGAAGTATGACAAATATTTGTAATGGTAAATAAACTCCAACCAGCAGCAGGATTAATGAGTGATTTTGGCTCTGTTTAAGCAAAATATTTAAACCTATAAGTAAATTTGAAAAGATTAATTTCACACTGGAAAAACTAGCTTCCAGCTTACTAATTCTAAAATTATATAAGTTCCAAATCTCAATAGCCCTTGAGGTACTATCTGACAAAGTTTTGCTCCTAAGACTATTCCTGGTATCGATCCCAAGCAGATAGGTATAACTAAACTCCAGTCGACTGTTCCTAAACCAAGATGTCCTAAAGAGGTAGAAGTTAATAAAATTGCTGCTTGAGATATATCTGTTCCCACAAGTTTTCTAGAATCAAGCTGAAATAAAGAAATTAACACTAAAGCAAACATTGAACCAGAGGCGACACTGGTTAACCCAACTAAACAGCCTAAAATTGCGCCAATACTAATTGCCCCAAAACGTCCCCAATTACTTTCAAGATTGAACTTAGGTAATGAAGGTAATTTTAATTGAGGAAAAAGTTTTAATAATAATAACTGGGCGATCGCTATAGATGTAACAATTAAAATCATCATTCCCAGACTAAAAAGCAACAAGGCATCTAGTCCATCGCTGCTCTTTTCTCTCAGCAAGTGTAAAATTCCTATTCCTACTAAAGAACCAGGAACACTCCCACAGGCTAGCCACTTTACTACTTGCCCATCAATCGTCTTTTGTTGCCAGTGTTTAATACTACCAAATGTTTTCATAAATGTAGCAGCGACAATATCGGAACTAATAGCGACTGAGGGGGGAACTTGAAACACAAAGACTAACATGGGGGTAATTAGAGATGCTCCTCCTACTCCCGTCAAACCCACAAGAGTCCCAATTAAAAAGCTAAGAGATGATAGCAATAAATAATTCATACTTTAATATTTCTGTTTAAACCCCGTCTATTGGTAGTTATTAACCAATAACCTCGAAGATTTTAATTAATTGGCACAAAGGATTTAAGAGTTAAAGATTCTCCCTGGGTAAATAAATCAGGAGTACTAAGGATGTTGAACTGTAATAAAAGCAAGATGATCGCTGTGTAAACAGTTGAAGAAGCGAGTCCCATCAATAACTCTTTTTGGAAATTACGCTCTTGGGATTGTTCTTGAACTACATCCAATACCCCTAACTGCATCAAGAGAATTCCCAAGACATTAGAAAGCCAGTAACCTGCGATCGCACAAGGTAAGAATAAGTTGGCAGAAAATTGAGCGCATATATAGCCGAAAAAATAAGCGATCGGCAGATTAAAAAATAAATCGTTCCACCAAGACAAAGGCGAGAGCATAAATCCCAAACCTACTAGTACTAAACCTTTGAGTTTCTTTAAAGAATTCACTGTCTTAAAATTTTGCAGCATTTATAATCTCTCCATTTGCCTTTGCTTTGAATTTTATTTGAATTTTAATTCAATTATAAATGATTTTTAATCCAAGAGCAAAATTGAAGAATTTTTCGAGTAGACAACTTCAGGTGACGATTAACTTACAACAGTTTTTATGCTTAATAGACTACGTTGTTAATTAATTAGTTTTTAGCTTTGCCTCTGCTGCTTCGCTTTTCGCGCTTTTAGCTTTTCAGATTAAACTTGTGTATCCTACTCAACCCAAAAGCGCAGTAAGTGGTATTGTTTGTCTCAGAGCATGATTAAATTGCTCCAGGTAATTTTTTTTGCCTGCCTCTTTTGCTACCGCTTGATGTAATTGTCTAGAAAAAACTGGTAGTGAAACAACTGTCTGTGGCATGATTCTAAAGAAGAGGACAGTAAGTAAAAAAGTCTAGATGGAATGTCTTCTTTGTGGTTATCCAATAGCTCACCAACACAAAAAACAACCAAAAGAATTCAGCGATCCAAGTGTTTTAATTGCGATGGAACTTTTCCCGAAAAGATTTAGCTATCCAACAGTTCTTTGATGCACTACTAATTCTCAACTTTCTAACCTGGATGAATTACATTGCTTTCTCGATCGCACTTTAAAGGAATTAACCCCTGAGTTTATTGTTTCTCTCTGCGGATATCCTTTTATTCTTGATGCTTTATCTGTCGCAAACATTTATTGATTTGGTATAACCTCTAAGTATTAAATATTTAAATCTCTATAAAAGTTTGAGAAAACTATCTAAATCTATTTTTGTTTGCTTGAGAATCTTAGCTAACGTAGAACGCTTTACTGGTTTATCTGCAGGGACGGTTATTTTAAGAGTTTCATCAGATAATTTCTTTTCTAATCTAATGTGACTACCACGTTGGCGAACAACTATCTAGCCATCTCTTCTTAAAGCAGCAATAATTTTCTGGTAAGAAAGACTGGGGACTTTGCTCATTGAGTAGTTGTTCCCATGATGGGGTTGGTTTCTCCCACGATTTCGCCCACTAAAGCATTAACTAAAGAGGTTTTTCCTGCCGATCCTGTGCCAAAGATAACTACCTTGACTTCCCCTCGCTGGAGATCCGCCTCAATTTGTCGAGATCTACCCAATAAAGCTTTTTTAATCACTCGATCTCGTTGATTATAGTTATCTAATAGCAATTAAGTAGAGATCGCACTCTACGCCTTAACATCTAGCTTAAACTCAGGCTAACAAAGCTATTCATCTCACATACCCATATCTTGCATGAAAAGTAGCCATAATAAAATAGCCTATATTACGTACATTTTAATTGCCTTAAATTTATTGATATATGCCTTAGAAATCAAATTAGGAGGCAGTCAAAGCGCTCTTGCATTGGAACGTTTGGGCGCATTAATTCCTCAGAAAATTCTAGCAGGAGAATGGTGGCGGTTGATCGGGGCTAATTTTCTACATTACGGTTCATTTCATTTGGCAACTAATATGTTGGCGCTTTTTTTTATTGGGCGTTTAATTGAATTGAGCTTGGGGGCAAAATATTATCTAACTATATATTTATTCAGTGGTATTGGCTCAATGCTCACTTTTACGCTACTAGCTTTTAGGTTGGGTTTAGACAATGCTTTTTTAGTCGGCGCGTCAGCAGCAATTATGGGGCTAATCGGCGCAAATTTGGCGTATATCGCTCCAAATTTGTCTGTACTAGTTTGGTTAGGGTTATTGGTGACATCAAGAATAACGGCCGCTCCGTTGGTTCTGCGTGTAAGATCGGCTACCTGGGTTAAAACGGCGATCGCACTCTTGAAGCTATGAACCGCACCTAAAATAACTGTTGGGGTAACTAAATTAGCTTTAGTCGGATCTACCTCATCTAAAGTCTGAGGAGGAATAATCGGGGGAAGTTTAATATTTGCTAGATCCATCTCTTAATAAGTATTTTATGATATTTCAACGGGTTATTCCCGTCTAAGTTTCACGATCTAAGATGAGTGGAAATTATTTTACTGCGGATTTCTTAGCAGCTTCTATTGCTTCTCGTTCTGCTCGGTCTAGGTTGAGCTTTGCTCTCAGAATTATTTTAAAATAGGCTAGTTGATTGTTCCAAGCAGATCGCGGTAATAGAGGAGGAATTTCTGCCCGAGTTTGAAGTTTCTTGGATGACGAGTTTATCGACTCGATCTGTTTATTAGTAGCTAGGGTATTGACCGAAGAAATTGGATTAGTAGACACGATCGTATACGGTTAATTATTGACAAAGTTGGCTATAGTTTTTAATTACTCAAACTAGCTAGAGATGCGACTGGCTCCGATTCAGATTCCCAGCTTTGCGTCCAGTCAATGCGATCGTTAGTAAAATGAAGCGGATCGTTATCTATCCAAGGAAGATCGATTGGCTCTTCGATAATTTCAAAAATACCGTTATCGAAAGGTAGACCCGGCGCTCGAACTTTAGGAACGACACGCTCCCTGAGTCCTTGCTTGGCTAGAGTAAGAGCGCGATGGTGACAATAAGGATTGTTACCTCGGCGATTGAAGAATACGTGAGCTGTCCAAGAGCATCCGCCACGACAGAGTTCGGCAAATTCACAACTCTTACAGAAACCCCATAAGTGAGAAGTTCCTTGAGGAGTATCCGCTCCTAGATTGAACCGCAGTTCCTCGGCCTGTTCGACAATTGACCGCAGAGAATGGTCTCGAATATTGCCACCAACATAAGTTGAAGTTGGCAAAAAAGGACAACCCTTGATTGCGCCATCTGCTTCAATACCCAAGGTAGACAGTCCCGCACTACATCCCTGCCAAAATTTCCAAGCATCGGTGTCGCCGCGCCCTCTTAGCAGTCGCTCGTAAGGACCGTAATAACCGATATTGTTGCCTGCCTGTACCTTTACTCCTTCACGGTATGCCCTCTGAACTACACGAGCGACCATGGGATACACATCTAGTAATTCCAAGGGCTGTAAGAGAATATCGTAGTTGTCGGCAGCATTTCCCATGGGGACTGTCAACTGGATTTGCCAGGCAAAAATGCCCGCATCTCGAATTCGTTCGTATATTTGAGGAAATTCTAGTGCAGAAAGACGATTAAATCTTTCAGACCATTGTTTTCCAACATTTCGAGTGTGCCAGTTTCAAATTCTTCGGAGGTAAATTCATAACCTTCCTCTCGCATTTTTTTCATGCATTCTTCAGATGAAATAGCATTTTCCAGTAAGTTGCGAAAGTCTCGATCTCGAACTACTCGTTTGTAGAAATTGATGATTTTTGCTAACAACATTTACTTTCTCCAGATCCCAATAATACAAATAAAACCCAACCAACTATAGAAAGTCTTCCAATTTGGCACTATTTACTATTTGTTAAAGTCGTAAAATATAAGGCACAACTGCTTAATAGCTTAGATAAAATTCGCCCAAGCCATATAGAGCAATATGTTCGGTTGTTTATTTGATTGGAATGTTAAAGAGATTTGGTTGATCTTTTAGAAATCATCAGTACAGTGGTAAGATTTTTGACATTGCGATCTATTTTCACAACTTCTTCAAAATTAAAGAATAATTTAAGTGCTATATCGCTCAAAAAAATAGGTTTAAATAGACTATCTTGATTTAATAGAACTTAATTGAGTTAAGCAATATTACAATAATGTTTGAAAAATATATAGGCAATGGTTTTATAATGACTGTAAGTTAATTTACATAAAAGCTCGCTTTTGAACTGTAGCCAATATATTTTTCTTCGTATTAAAACAGCCTACTTAAGCTTTTTTGTTTGATTAAATCAAATTAGCCTCAAAATTAAGCATGTAATTACCAAATTCATATTAAAGACAATGGAATTACTGTCAAAACTTTTCGCTCGCGTGAGATCCAATTCCAATCAAGAGAATTTTGAGCTATCAGTTACAGAAAAAGCTGAACTCGATGAAATGGCCAGCGAATCTAGTCTCCAAGAGAATTATTCTACTTCGATGAATGGCAATGGAGAATTAGTTCATTGGTCTCCTTCTTTACAATCTTTGTTAGATGAACCTCCATCTAGCTTGCCCCAGCAACTAGTTTTTGGAGGAATAGCCTTTTGCTTGGCTATTATTACTTGGTCTTGGTTCGGACAAGTTGAAGAAATCGGCAAAGCACGAGGAAAATTAATACCTAACGGTGAAACCTACAAGGTAGAGCCAGTCGAGTTGGGTAGAGTAAGCCAGATTAATGTCAAAGAGGGAGATAGAGTCAAAGCAGGAGAAATTTTAGTAAAGCTAGATGATGAACTAGTAACCAAAGAAGCCGACAGCCTCAAACAGATGCTTGCTGCTTACCAAATAGAATTGCGCCAGATGCAGACTTTATTGGAAAGAGTCCGTTCCCAAGCGCGAACCGATGAAAAAATTGCCGAGGCTGAGTCTCTCGGCTATCAATCTACTCTAGCTCTCGCCCGAGAAAAAGTGGCAATTTCCCGCCAACTATTAACTCAACGGCAGACAGAAATAGCGGCCCATCAAACCAAACAAACCCAGTTAAAACCAATTTCTGGCTTGATGCAAGAACGTTTGAAGCAACTCAAGTTAGAGGAAGCTGTCCATCAGAAACGACTCGAAAGACTCAGACCTCTCGAACGACAGGGAGCAATTTCTCAAGAGTTTATTTTTGAAGCCGAACAGGGACAGCGTCAAATTCAACAGCAGCTTATTCAAAGTAAATTGCAAGAGACAACTAATACTAGAGAACAGCTTTTTGAAGCGGAACAGTCGCTGCGGGAGCTTCAAGTAGGAATTACGCAAAATCGAGGTGAACTTACTTCAGCTTTGAAAGAAGTCGAGCGGCTTGAGGCGGAGTTGAGACAAAAACTTGCAGAAAGACAAAAAATTCAACTCGAAGCCAAACAAAAGATCGAGCAATCTGAAGTAGAAATTACTCAAATAGAAACAAAAATTGCTGAAACTAAAAATCAGCTATCTAGTGTTAAAACCAAATTAGAACAAAATTATCTTAAATCTCCCATTAATGGCACGATTCTATCTCTCGATGTCCAAAACTCTGGCAAGGTCATTCAGGCAGGACAAACCGTTGCTGAAATTGCCCCCTATGGCGAGCCGCTAGTTCTTTCTACCGTTATACCGAATAAAGAAGCAGGTTTTGTAGAAGTGGGAATGCCCGTGCAGGTTAAATTTGATGCTTATTCCTATCAAGATTATGGAGTCGTTCCGGGCAAAGTTATCTCGATTTCTGGCGACAGCAAATCAAACGAACAGAAAGATGAAGTCTATGGAGTAAAAGTTGCGCTTCAGCGCAATTATATTACCGCTGATGGCAAAGAAATTAAATTTAAACCAGGTCAAACAGCAGTTGCCGATATTGTCATTCGCCGTCGTCGCCTTCTAGACGTTTTCCTAGAACCCATCAAGCAGATAGAGAAAGACGGGATCGATTTATAAAGCTAAAGTTCAATTAAGTAAGGAAAATCATGAATCAAAAATTCAATTATTCTAACTCCGAGCTTGACAAAAAAATGACTACCGAACAGTTCGAGCAAGTAGTTAAAGCAATTCTTTCAGGAAAATATTCTTGGGCATGCCTATTGATACTGAGCTTCGCTGGATATAATCCCCTGCATTATATTCCCTATCGAACTTGTAACCGAATAATGAAAGAAAATTGCCCTCAGAATAACTTTCTTGAAAAATCTATGCCGCTCAAATCTAGAATGAAATCTTCTCAAAAGCTCCTCGATCTTTCTTGTTTAGAAGAAATCCGGCTTCAAACAGCTGAAGTTACTGGCGGAACCAGGGTTAGCTCACTAATTGCCGAAAATTCGTTTAGTGTTATCTATGCGCGGTGACTATCTCCCTGATTTAAAGTAAAGATTTTAATCGAAGAAAAATAAGAGCAGCTCGTATTAGAGAGTAAGTAAGGAAGAGCTTGAAACAGTTTGAGTCAATCGCTCTGCTCTGGCGAAGCTTTGGTGCATCGTGCATCTATGGCTAAAGTTGTTTTTACCGTTACTACCCTAATTACGCGAGAAAGTATATTTGACAAGATCTACACGTGCAATTGTACGCTCGATTTGCAATAGTCTTTTACGGAGCAAGAAAAGTGAATAACACAGGGAAATTGCCATCTTCTTCGCTAGATGGTGAAGACAAGATTTTGTCTCTAGCATGGTTTTTGGAGCAGAAACAATTAACACCTAATAAAGTAGAGCTACTCAACTATTTAAATCAACAGGTAGAACTTCTTGAATTTCAATTAGGCGATCGATTATTAGTTTACCCAGATTTTTCTCCTAATTCTGTTGTTGACGAACAAAACTCTCAGCAATTTTTTTGGGTTTGTGGAGGGAAGCTAAGGTTACTTAGTTTTGATGCCTATAAACGACGAGAGGTTTCTACCCACATACTTACAGAAGGATCGACCATTGGAGGAGACTCTCTTTGGTGTGGAACTTGCTTGTCATACAGCGCGATCGCAGCTAGTGAGGTTCGAGTTGCCAGGATTTCTCTAGCCAAACTACAGCCTTTTCTAAAAAAATTGCCAGAACTCCAGACAAAATGCCGGACTGAGGCTCGAGAACGTCAACAATTAATTTTTTTTAAAACTTTGACAGAATTGCGTTCCATATCCAGTCACCGCCTAAAAGAGATATCACCATACTTAGTGGAAAAACAAATTGCTGCTGGAGAGCCTTTAGCTGGAACTGACGGAGAAACAGGTCGCTTCTGGCTACGTAGAGGTCAAATTAAAGAGCAAAAATTAGAAATAGGAAGTTCTTGGGGATTTCCAGCACAGATTCCCCAGAATTGGCAAGCCGAAACAGATTTGTGGGTCTATGAGCTGTCTCGATCGAATTGGCAAGCTTTTTCCCAACTTGCTCCTATATTGGTGACTGGTTGGGAAAAAAATTCCGATTCTAAATCTAGAGTAACACCAGCATCTATAAACGCAATCTCGACAGTTGTAACGGCTACACCTTTGCCAATAATTCCGAGTGCCCCTACTAGGTATGGAGTTAACTCTCCTCAATCAGAGACAACCCCGAAAGGCGATCGCACCCAACAGATCGACTATCCTAAACCTCAAAAGCGACGCCATAGTCTATGGAGAGCTTATCCCTTTATCGAGCAACAAAGCTCTTCCGACTGTGGTGCGACTTGCTTAGCAATGATTAGTCAATATTGGGGCAAACGCTTTGGTATCAACTTTTTGCGCGAGCTAATTGGAACAGGTCTTTCTGGTGCTTCTCTCAAAAATTTAGCCAAAGCTGCTGAAAGTTTGGGCTATCATGCTCGACCCGTACGAGCTAGTTTGAGCCGAATCGCAGAGCAAAAGAATCCTTGGATTGCCCACTGGCAAGGCGATCACTACGTAGTGGTCTATCAGGTCAAAGGAGATCGAATTCTGGTTGCCGATCCCGCCCAAGGAAAATCTCAGCTTTCTCGTCAAGAATTTCTTCAGGGTTGGACGGGATACGCTCTACTTTTAGACCCAACAGAGAATCTATATCAAATACCAGAAGAAAAACGCTCCCTGGGTAGATTCATTTATTTGTTATGGCCTTACCGCTCCATGGGTATAACAATTATTGTGGCATCGATTTTAATTCAAATACTTGGATTGATTTCGCCTTTGTTTACCCAAATTATCCTCGACCAAGTAGTAGTCAACCAAAGTCAATCGACCTTAAATGTCTTTGTTATTGGACTTGTACTATTTGGCATTTTAGGTGTGGGCTTATCTTCCATACGGAGCTATTTATTAAGTTATTTGACTAACCGCCTCGATCTAACTATGATCGGTGGCTTTATCAATCATGCCCTAACCCTACCGCTTAAATTTTTCGAATCCCGTCGAGTAGGTGATATTATCACCCGCGTTCAAGAAAATCAGAAGATCCAACAGTTTTTGATCGAGAAAGTGATGTTGTCCTGGTTGGATTTTGTCACTGGATTTATCTATTTAGGATTGATGCTTTACTACAATTGGCAACTCACGGTATTAGTTTTGCTAATAATTCCACCAATTGTGATTTTGACACTAGTCGCAACTCCTTTGCTACGTAAACTCTCTCGCGAAAGATTTAATGCTACCGCAGATCAAAACTCATCTCTGGTAGAGATGATGTCGGGAATATCCACTATTAAAGCAGTAGCAGCAGAGCGCGAATTACGCTGGCGTTGGGAAGATCGTTTGACTAATCAGTTGAACGTACAATTCAAAGGAGAGAAACTGGCAATTAACTTGGGACTTCTCAGTGGGCTGATTAATACTATTGGCGGTGCAGTACTTCTCTGGTATGGCGCTACTTTAGTAATTCGGGGTCAATTAACCATCGGTCAATTTGTGGCTTTTAATATGATGCAAGGTTACATTATCAGCCCTGTTTTGGAGCTGGTAGATCTTTGGGATGAACTCCAAGAAGTGCTGATCTCTGTAGAACGGCTTAATGATGTTTTTGAAACTAAATCGGAAGAACCGCCACAAAATTCAAGACTGATTTTGCCCAAGCTACAGGGTAATGTACGATTTGATAATGTCACCTTTCGCTATAACACTGAAGAAGAACGCAACACACTGCAAAATATTTCTTTTGAAGTAAAAGGGGGGCAAACTATCGCCATCGTCGGTCGGAGCGGCTCTGGAAAGAGTACTTTAGTAAAGTTGCTTCAGGGTTTGTACCCTCCTACTAACGGTCAAATTTCTATTGACGGGCACGACATCAATCGCGTTTCTCTCTCCTGTTTACGTTCTCAACTAGGAGTCGTACCGCAAGATTGTTTTTTATTTTCTGGAACTATCTTAGAAAATATTACTCTATATCGACCCCAATTTACCTTAGAGCAAGTTATAAAAACTGCTAAACTAGCAGAAGCCCACGCTTTTATTCAAGCTTTACCTTTGGGATATAGTACTAAAGTTGGCGAACATGGAGCCAATCTTTCTGGTGGACAGCAGCAGCGCATTGCGATCGCTCGTGCCTTTCTAGGAGAACCACCGCTCTTGATTTTGGATGAGGCGACTAGTTCTCTAGATACGGAGTCGGAAAGGCGCTTTCAGGAAAATCTTTCTCGTCTTTCGCGTCACCGTACTAGTTTTATTATTGCCCATCGTCTTTCAACAGTACGTAATGCAAATTTTATTCTGGTCTTAGATCGCGGTCTGATCGTCGAGCAGGGAACCCATGAAAAGCTGATTTCACAACAGGGTCTTTACTATCAGCTAGCAAGACAGCAGCTCGATCTTTAACGAAAAAATGATTTATAGAAAACGCCGTAAAACCAACGTCTTTTAAGCGTTGGATATAAAGCGCAATAAATTTACAACGTAGCAGGTTTCATGGTAAAACCATAGTATGAAACAGATTAGAGGATTTAAATACAGATTTTACCCGAACTCAGCGCAGCGATTAGAGCTAGCGCAAACGTTTGGCTGTACTAGATTTGTTTTCAATTGGGCATTAGCTTTGAGAACTAATAGCTACTACCAAGACAAAGTATCTGTAACCTATACAGACACTTCTAATGCTCTAACCAAATTAAAGAAAGATCCAGAAAAACCTTGGCTTAAACAAGTCTCAGCCGTACCATTGCAGCAAGGGTTAAGACATCTAAATACAGCATTCAATAATTTTTTTGCTGGTAAAAGTAAATACCCTAGATTCAAGAAAAAGAACAATCGACAATCGGCGCATTACGCCCCTAACGCTTTTAAATGGAGTGACGGCAAATTAACTCTAGCCAAGATGTCTCAACCATTGAAAATTAGATGGAGTAGGTATTTTACTGGTCAACCAAAGCAGGTAATTGTATCTAAAGACCCTAGCAATAGATATTTTGTCTCATTCTTGGTTGAAGAACAATTGGAGCAATGGATCGAGAGCGAAGGAAAAATCGGTATCGATTTGGGTGTCAAAGATTTGATGGTTACGTCAACGGGTTTTGCTTCAGGCAATCCCAAACATTACCAGAAACATTTCTCTAGGCTAAAGACCTTACAGCGCAGACTAGCTAAAAAGCAGAAAGGTTCAAATAATAGATATAAGGCAAGGCTAAAAGTAGCAAAGCTTCACGCTAAAATAGCCGATTGCAGAAAGGATTTTTTACACAAATTAACGACTCAGTTGGTACGCGAAAACCAAGCTATCTATACTGAGACGTTAGCTGTAAAAAATATGATGGCTAACCATAAGTTAGCGCAGCGCGTACGCGCAGATCGTCGTCTTAACGACGACTGGGGAAGCTTTGCTTCCCGCGCTATTGCAGATTGTGGTTGGGGGGAGGCATTGCGCCAATTTCAATACAAATGTAAATGGCACGACCGAGAATTAGGAGCGATAAGTAGATGGTTTCCATCAACTAAACGCTGTAATCCTTGCGGTCATATCTTGGATAAATTACCTCTGAATATCAGAGAGTGGATATGTCCTAGCTGCAACAACCTTAATCTTAGGGATGTCAACGCAGCATTAAATATTTTAGCGGTCGGGCAGACCGTGTTTGCTTGTGGATCTGGCTCTAGCGGGAATGTGTCTTTGACAGATCTAGCTATCCAGGGATGAATCAAGAATCCCACTCATTCATGTGTGGGAGTGTCAAACTCCAAAAATCTGCTTTTTAAATATTTTTAATGCAAAACTCGATGACAACTAAAGTCAAATTGTTTATTATCCATCAATTTAAAATATCTGCCAAAATGGCAACATCATAATTGTGGTTTTGGTAAATTAATAATTAAGCAATAAATCAATTGCGAGTCAACTAACCAACTAATTAAACAAGAGGACAAGAAAGATGATTATTTCAGATCTTAGCTTTATAGAAGTTACTAGCTCCACTGATGTACTTGGAGGAGCTCATACAGATTATGACAAGAACAAGTATAAAAAAGCGAAGAAATATTATTACAATAAAGAAACATACACTGCAAATGCAACAAACGTTTCAGTTGTTAAAATCAACAAAAGTCCGGGTAGTGAGGTAAATGTGTATCAAGAGGCTAAAGCCTACGCCGGATAATTGGAAAGATCGAACTCGGTAACTCGAATTGTATCTTTGTCGTAAAATTACCACCTTTTGGGAAATGAAAAACAAAGATACCGAGTACTATCGATAGAGTGACAATCAATTTTAATAAGTTAAAGTTCCAGTCTGATACTTATACATTTATGTATCTATGACTGGACTTTATTTTTTTTGCGTTGCCGATCGCTAGTATTTTGCCAACTTAACTTTGATAAACTAACTGAATTTTATTATTTTTTTTAGAGTAAAACATTACATTATTACATTTTAATAACGCCCATTTTATCTAGTTTATTTGAGCTAAAATGCTAAATTAGAAAATTGTAAAATCATAAGATAATGAATAATGATTTCTTTAGCCCAAATTGCCAATCAGCCAGAATTAATTGTTGATTATTTAAAAAAAGATATCAGCTTAAAAGATGTCTGCCAAAAAATTTTACATCAAATAGCGATCGACCGCTCGGCAGAACAATACGCTGTAACCGTAACTCCAGAAGAAATTCAAGCTGAAGCAGATAAAATTCGTCATCAACAACGCTTGGAAAAGGCTGCCGATACATTAGCCTGGTTAAAAGATTGCATGATTACTATCGAGGATTGGGAGACAGGAATAAATGACAGACTTATAGCTCAAAAATTAGCAAAATATTTATTTACCAAAAAAGCAGAAACCCATTTTATTGAGAATCGACTTGATTTTGAGCAAGTTTTGTTATATCAAATCGTAATTCCTTATGAAAAACTAGCTCGAGAACTATTTTATCAAATTGAAGAAGAAGAAATTAGTTTTTACCAAGCAGCTCATTGCTATGACATAGATTGTATCAGAAGAGAAAAATGTGGTTACGAAGGAAAACTATATCGTATGGATATTATGCCAGAAATTTCCGCAGCTATTTTCGCAGGACAACAGGGTGAAATCATTGGGCCGATTAAAACCGATATAGGATACCATATTATCAAAGTTGAAGAGTTTATCAAACCAGAGCTGACACCAGACATTCATCAAAAAATTATCGATGAAATGTTCGCTCAATGGTTGGAAAGTGAAACTAATTATTTAATTCACAGTCACACAAATTCCATCTAAAAAATTGGAGCAATATTGATTTTTTAAACGCTTCCTTTGTAGAAGTTACGCAAAAAATTTTTTCAGACTAGATTAAAATTAAACAAACAAGACGAATGTCACTTGAGAAAATATCATACTTGATGAAAAAGTCTACAAGATTTCCAAAAAGATGTATGAAAGTCGGCAAAAGTTAGAGGAAGTGACCGAGCGACAAGGGGTAAAAGCCAATTAATTTTTGCCATAAGTCGGCAATTAAGTAAATTAAACAGTAGTCATAAAAGGTAGCAGCGATGATGAAGCGAGATCGAGTTGTAGTCAAACGCGTAGTCTCAGCAGACGGCAAAATCGTCGCCGAAGCAAAAAGTGTTGCCAAGGCATCTGACGCTGATGATAGTCAAATCAATCAAAGCGTTTCTGTAAACATTTCATCTGATAATAATTCTTGCACTCAGGCAAAATCTAATGTTCGTAGTTCTTCAACATCTTATAGTTCGATTTCGATCATCAAAAGTTAATAAAAAATTCGCTCTTTTCAGCGATAATGCTATACTAAAAAAATAGTTTAAAAAATAGTTTAAAAAGTAGGTTTAACCAATGCTGATAACTGACATATCTTTCTTGGAAAATGCCTTAGATAACGAGAAAATTTTAGCTGGTGGTTATTCATTAACAATAACTTCCATTGCCTCCAGCGGAGGTTATAATTCCTCTTCCAGTAGTACGAAAGTTTCTCTCAACATCAATGGAAAAAATAAAAAAGCAAAGGGCATAGTAAAAGCAGTGGCAATTGGCAAAGGCGCGGACGTCGATATTGATGTCAAAGGTTTTAATAAAGTAAAAAGAAAAGCTAAACAAGCAAAAAACTATGCTTTTGAGACTGTTAAACTAAAAGCATAGTAAGAGCTGATTCCTAAAGAGAAAATGAAGAACAAATAAAAAGCTAGGGGAAGAAAATATCCTCAAAAGAGTAAATTGATTCTTACTAAGACTTAGAGACTGTTTGTAAATAAAAGATTAAAGAGGTTGTGCTTGATAATTAGCCAACCTCTTCAAGATTCGATGAACCATGGCAAGATAAATAAGTCATTCACTAGTTTCAGGCAGTTTTTCATAATCTACTACCAAGGGTCGTTTTTTAATCAACCAAGCAAAAGTTCTTTCGACAACCCCTCTTCGCGCTAATAGTTGAAAGCCCTTTCCTTGCCTTTTCATTACTTCGACAGTAGCAGAGGAAAGGTTTTCTACCGCTTGTTTAAATCTCGCTCCTTGATAGCCTTGATCTAACTATGCTGTTTAATGATTCGGCAAGGATTACCAGCAGCAACAACATTACTGGGAATATCTTTAGTTACTATACTACCTGCACCGATAGTTACGTTTGAGCCAATAGTCACCCCAGGACAAATAATTACCCCACCTCCAAGCCAAACATTATCACCAATGATAACTGGTGCTGCAAGTTCTTTCCCTGACAATCTCAATTCGGGATCTGTAGGATGATATGCTGTATAGATTTGCACCTTGGGTGCGAGTAAAACATCATTGCCCAAATGTACCGTGTTGCAGTCAAGAATTGTGCAGTCATAGTTGATGTATAAATTGTCTCCTGCAAAAATATGACGGCCGTAATCACAGTAAAAAGGAGGTCTTAAGCTGAAATTAGCTCCAATACCGCCAAACAAACTGATAATAATCTCTTTTTGCTGATTTAGCTCATTAGGTTGCGATAAATTAAAGTCATGAAGCAGCCTACGCGCCTGAAAGTGCATCGCTGTTAGTTCTCGATCCGTTGCTAAATACAACTCGCCATTCAACATTTTTTCTCGCTCAGTTTTTTTCATCAAAAATGTTAAGAGGATACTCACACTTCGCGGTTAGCAAGTGTAAGAGGAATCGAAACCAGTAACTAAACTGCGACGAGAAATTTCTCTTCCTGTGTACAAATTAATCCTGTTGCTCGTCGCAACAACTTTACTTTGCTGGTTGTGAACTGACCAATACGCTTCCAGGCTGCATTTGAGATGCTTATTTGTTTAGCAGTATCGCCAGAACACCAACCCTGGTAAGTAATACCAGCTTTAACTCCTTCAACAAAGTCTCCTTTACGAAGATCGTGTCTAGTAGTCGTACCACCGTATTTACGCCGATTACCTCCTTTGCTTGGCAGCATTAGGTGTAACTGTCTACGGGAAACAGGCGGTCGTCTAATTACAAAGAAGGGAGCATTGGTTATTTTTATTTGCCCCTGCCAGCAGTGACCTCTACCTTCAGAGTTCTCAAAAGGCAAATAATCAATAAACTGACTGGCTGCGAGAGTCAACCCATCGACTGCATGAGTTGCTGGAATCGCTTCTTTTTTGTTTAGCTTTTGCTTAGGTAAACCTAGGTGTTTTCTAAGATTGGAAGTCTGCCATCCAAACCTAGTTGTGGTTGGTGCAATCTTGTTTAACTGCTTGATTGCCCATTTTTGACCCACCTGGACTGGTGAGAAATTACATCCAGGTAGTGTTTTCGCTTTGACATATTCGTAGACAATAGAGCTAATCGGATAGATTTTAGCTAGCTCAGTTATTACGCGAATCTCAAGTAATCTATTAGCTTTAATACTTGGAGCAAGCTTGTTACCACGACGATTAGAGAATCTTTTTTGTCTATGTGCGCGAAGAAAAAAAGCCAGATTGCGATTAATTCTTCTGCCTCTTCTAGAACGACGCATCATTCTACGCTGCTCCATTCGCTTTTTAACCGTTTCAAAAGGTAGAAACAAATGAGCGGTAAACAGAGTAAACTTTCTGCTTACAAGTCCTATCCCAGAATAATATTTACCTGGGTCGATGCCAGCCGAAATAGATTGCTTTTCTCTACCGCTAGGCTCTTCTACCAACTGAATGTAGTAGATGCCTAACTTATTTCGTTTGCCTACGGCTTTGCCATCTCGTACCATCCGCCTAGCTCTAGAAGCTTTGCATGGCATCGCAGGACTATTATCAGGATTTACTACTGGTACTCTAATCATGTTGGATACAATCCTATAAAAGTGTTGAGTCGCTTCGCGCACCTCAATCAAAATGTCCTCCCTTTAAAAGCCCCTTTAATCAGAAGGGTTGTAGATAACTCAAGAAGTGCGAAATACTTGAGAGTACGTATCAGGTTGAGGCTCATGCGCTATTCAAGGGTTATGTCTAGCTGAATCTAGCACTCTCCGTCCTCGCTTTTAGCAGGGCGGAGTTCTTGAAATATAAAATGGCGCGATGGATCGAGTTACTTTTACTCAGCATAGCGATTTTTGACGTAAGCCAGTCTTTAACACTTGAGGACTACCATGTAGTTAATTAGCAACAAAAAATGCGAAGCCTTCGGTAGAAGCAAGTTAACCCTTAACTCGATTCTGCCAATTTCGCTTAACCTTGAGCTTGAAAAAATGGTAATTTGATAGGCAAAACCCTAAAATGCGATCGCCAGCTTTCTTTAATACTTAGAGAAGACTAGTGACAAAATCAAAACATCAATTTAGATTTAAAATTAATTATCTATAAAAAATGACAAAACTTTTACAAATACCCTTAATAATAGGAATTACCTTCGCTATTCAATCAATTTTATCTATTTCATCTCACGCCGAAATCAAAACTAAGCTAGATATTGCCAATTTGACAGCCCAAAATAGCAAGATTAAAGAATTTGTTTTTAATTTCAATAATACTTATGATTATGCTGCTTGTTTGGACGTAATTTTGTTAGCCTATGAAAAACGTAATGCCGAACTAGAAAAGGTGTTTAAAAATGATTGTGCCACTAATGTTTTAAACACCTTTGGCAATAATCTATCGAAAGATGCAGCTTTACAGTTAATTGAATCGGCTAATTTACACGCTACTGAAGGATTAGAAAATCCACTTTATCCTACTCTTGGTCTTAGAAGAAGAATAGCGATTAATCTAGGATATGTCTATGATACGGACAAAAACAATCCTGATATTTTGAAATACATAAATCCCGAGTAAAAATAATACCATCTCTCAAAAGTTATAAAAGACTTGATAGTAGCGCGTCTAGGCTAAAGTGCTGGGCTGATTCCCCCAAGCTTGGAGGTTAGGGGGCTGAAAATATTGTCAATATTTAACAAATTAATCTAGACGCGCTACTAGGGAACGATAGTTATTTGACTCACTATTGACGACCGTGATAATCGTTACCTGAACCATATTTCCAAGCATCTAACCAACGATGATAATAATATTGCTGAGACGGCGATAGATTTTTAACTACTGGTTGAGCTAGTTTTGCTGCACTATACAAACCGCTATATAGTGCCAGGTTGAAATAGTGAAAACTCCAGTTAACTAAAGGATTAATGCCAATTTGAGGCAACAAAGGTAAGACTAATTTAGGATTAACTGAAGGCAAAGTTTTGGCTAAAGGTGCAAATTGAATTACGTCCTGTAAAAATGGCTTGAGTACGTCGTCTCCCAAACGTTCCATCACGGCAAAAACACCGCTCATGAGATTATTAATTTGCTCGGGATTAACCTGTTGACCAACCTTTACGCTCATGGTTTGCTGAAATAACCAGGTAACAGAGATATTAGGTTGATATGGTTGTAGTAGAACTAAATCTTTATTGCTTAAGCGATCTACGATCAAAGCTTCGTTGATACCATTAGTTAAACGTTTCAAATGACGAATCATTGCGCCAAAGCCACCAAAGCTGACAGGAGATTGTCCCCCTGCGCTGTCGCCTACGGGCAAAATGCGATCGAAAGGTAGTTTGATCGGACTATCTTTATATGCAGGAAAAAAGCCAAATAAAAATCGCTGAAATTTTAGCTGTTCTAAGGTAATATTTTGATATTTTGGCAAAAGCCTGAGATATTCGTTCATAAAATCTTCCAAGCTTGGTCTTTCTGGCTCGGCATCTAGATAGCTGAACATATAGGTAGTACGACCATCTTTGGCAGGAAAAGCTTCCCAAAAGTATTGACAGTGATTAATAATTGGCGTGAAGGAATAAATTAAATCTCCTGTCTTGTTTTCAGGAAACCCTTGGGCGCAGCTACCAACTACAACACAAACTGCTTCAGGTTTGATCCCATTTCTGACCTGTTGAATTATGGGTGAAAAGTGTCCCATAGCATCTATTAGCAGTCGAGTTTTGATGGTTTGTACTCCTGTTTGTATTACTATTCCATCAGGATGAACCGTAGCCGATTTAAACGCCGTATTTTCTAATAACTTGCCTCCTGCCTGGAAAAATTTTTGTTTGAGTTTTGCCAATAAATAAACAGGATCGACTCCAATATTTAAAACATCTTTGACCCAAACTTCTTCCCCTGGTTTAAAGCTGACTCTGGCGGGATTATATTCAGTAGCGATCGCCGTTGCCAATTCTTCCTCAGTCAACAACTCTAATTCAATTAATGTATTTAATTCCTGGCGCGAAATATTCCACTCTTGTTCTCTTCCTTGCAGAATTCCCTTTTCAATTAGCACAACCTGCCAACCAAGCTGCTGTAGTGCTGCACCTAAGAGGATGCCTAATGTCCCGCCACAGATTGCCACATCTGTTTCTGACTCGCCGCTGATTGCTGAACTATTGCTGACAACTTCTGGCGCAGCTAGGTTTCCTGAGCGTAATGTTGACCAAAATCCATCTGCTTGGCGCAATCTTGCTAATACATTGTCTGGTTGTTGAGAAAGTATTTCTGTGGTTAAACTCATTTGGAGCAATTTCAAATTTAATCAGGAGTAATCAGCAATCGCATCGCCGGAGCGATCTCTCTGACCAGAAAACACTATTAATCTTTGACTAAAGTATTTAATAATAGTTTGTATTGTTAACATAATAGATAACCTCTCCGTTAGAAAACATCTATCACTAGATACTGACCGATAGGGAGAGGTTTTTAAGCTAAAAAAATCATTAATTGTTAACTAAACTATCAACTGGCAAATGATAAACATCTATCTAGATTGATTGATTGATTCTTTAATAGTTGCGGGATGAGCTTTCAAAACGGCGATTACCACCACCACCACGATTATTTTCACGAGGTCTGGCTTTATTGACTCTTAATTCTCTTCCCATCCAGTCTGCACCGTCTAAACTTTCAATTGCTTTGGTTTCTTCGTCTTCAGTACTCATTTCTACGAAACCGAAACCTCTGGGACGACCCGTTTCGCGGTCTGATGGAAGAGAAACCCTAGATACAGTACCGTATTCTTCAAAAACAGTCGTAAGATCTTCTTTAGTGACCTCGTAATTAAGATTACCTACATAGATTGACATCAATTGTCTCCTGATTTGCGAAATTATTTTGAGATGAATATTTCGGAAGAAAGCTTGCCAGTCTATTCAATAGCCTAGAGGTTATGACAAATTTAAACAAACGCGCCCACCGAATTGAAATCTCTATTTTCTAGTACATTAACACAGCCGAATTGAAAGGATTCATTTAAAGAGGGAAAACAATATTAAAAAATAAGAAGTGAATTGTATCTAATAATTAATAGTTTAATGAGGAAGGTTTTATTTGCCGCTCAAAAACAATAACTAATTATAAAAATAAATCTGTATTATTGGACGTGATGTATGACACCAAATGGAACTAAATATAACGAATTAAGACAGTTAGTTCGATCGCAACTAGAACTATTGCTAGAAAGCGGCAACTTGCAGGGGGCTAAATCTCTTTTAATTCCTGTACAGCCAGTAGATATTGCCGAAGCGATTGAAGGCTTACCAGAACCAATCCAGTTAATTGCCTTTCGGTTACTTTCTAAAGCAGAAGCGATCGAAGTATATGAATATCTTAATACTGATGTTCAACAAGCTTTAATTCAGGAATTTAAACGACAAGAAGTATTAGACGTTGTGGATCAAATGTCTCCAGATGACCGCGCTAGGATGTTTGATGAGCTACCAGCTAAAGTAGTACGTCGTTTATTGTCACAGTTAAGCCCAAAAGAACGCCAGGCTACGGCTATTTTACTGGGTTACGGCGAAGATACGGCGGGGCGCATTATGACCCCCGAATATATCTCGCTGAAAGAGAATCTGACTGTTAGCCAGACTTTAGAAAGAATCAGAAATTTATCAAATACTTCCGAAGTTGTCTATTATCTTTACGTCACTAATATTTCTCGCCAATTAACTGGAATTGTCTCTTTAAGAGATTTAGTCATTGCTGCGCCAGATACGACTTTAGCCGAAATCATGACTCGCGATGTGGTGTTTGTACATACTGATACCGACCAAGAAGAGGTTGCCAGAACGATTCAACGTTACGACATTTTAGCACTGCCAGTAGTTGATAGCGAAGAACGGTTAGTGGGAGTTGTGACCGTTGACGATGTGATTGATATTATCGAGCGCGAAGCAACTGAAGATATTTACGCCTTGGGTGGGGTACAGTCAGATAAAGATAATTATTTTCAAACCAACTTATTGATCGTAGCCCGTCGTAGAGTGGTTTGGTTGTTTGTTTTATTGCTGACCAATACTGTAACTGGTGCAATTATTCGTTCTCAGGAGTCATTATTGCAACAGGTAGTAATCTTGACTGCTTTTATTCCTTTGTTGACTGGTACTGGAGGGAACGTAGGCGCACAGTCTTCTACGGTGGTGATCAGGGGTTTAAATACCGAAGAGATTCAAAACCTGGGGGCGGGAAAAGTTGTCTTTCGCGAAGCAGCAGCAGGCATTCTGTTGGGTTTAATTTTGGGGACAATGGCAACTGTCTGGGCATATTTTCTCCAGGGAAGTTGGGCAGTAGCAATATCGGTAGGAACTAGTTTAGTGGCGATCTCGCTGTTGGCTTCTGTGGCTGGTTCGGCTTTGCCTTTTCTATTTCGTTCTTTGGGCTTAGATCCTGCCTTGATGTCTGCACCGTTTATCACCACAGCCGTAGATGTTTTAGGAGTACTAATTTACTTCTACATCGCTCGCACCATTCTTGGTCTATAAACAGCTGATAGCTAACAACATTCAAGTTATCAGCGAAGCAAATTTATCTAAAACATATAAAGCACTAAGGATGAATCGTTCCATCAGGCATAACTGTTCCCTTCCAATTAATACCACTTAACACACTGTTTTTGAGGTTAGCCCCTCTTAAATTAGCTCCTCGCAAATACACATCAATCAAGCTAGAGTTCTGCAAATTAGCTTTTTCTAAATTAGCTTTGAACAACAAAGCAAATCTAAAGTTGGCATTTTGCAAACTAGCTCCCTGTAAATTAGCTCCCTGTAAATTGGCAGAGCATAAATCAATTTTGTTGTTCTGTTGGGAATTAGTTGAACTCAACTGCGATATTGTTGTCAGACTATTACTCGATCTATCGCCATCTTTTAAAACT
Organism: Coleofasciculaceae cyanobacterium; assembly: GCA_036703275.1. NCBI lineage: Bacteria > Bacillati > Cyanobacteriota > Cyanophyceae > Coleofasciculales > Coleofasciculaceae > Coleofasciculaceae cyanobacterium. The sequence continues at coordinate 34,698 of DATNPK010000010.1, forward strand.
GCCCCTGTTAGTATGGCACTGCGTAAGTTAGCCGAGCGTAAATTAGCACCATGTAGCGTTGCCTGTTCTAGGTTTGACTGGCGCAGACTGCAACCGCTCAAGTCGGCTCGATTAAAGCTGGCATAAGTTAAATCAGCATCAGTCAAATTGGCTTCGCTTAAATCGGCACGAGTAAAATTTGCTCCGCTTAAGTCTACTCCTGTAAGATCGGCACCACTTAAATTGGCTCGGCTGAGATTAGCACCACTAAGATTAGCTCTAGTCAGATTGGCATTACTCAAATCGGCATCAGCTAAATTGGCATCGCGAAAAAATGACTGACTGAGATTGGCATTGCTTAGATCGACTCTAGCTAGAGAAGCATTTTCTAAGTTAGCCCAGCTTAGATCGGCAGCAGCTAGATCGGCACTATTAAGATTTGCTCCAGCTAAATTGGTTTTAATCAGCCGAGCGTTACTTAAATTAGCGCGACTAAAATTTGCTGCGGTAAGGTTTGTCCCGCTAAAATTTGCCCAGTCCAACTCGGTTCGGTTCAAGTCTATATTAACTAACTCAACTTGTAAAATCTGAATTTGACTGAGATTAGCACGACTAAAATCTCTATTGCCCTGCTGATATAGCAGTAATAATTTTTCTCCATTCATTAAATTAAATTGCTATCTCAACAATTGGCAGTGGTCATACTAGTTTATAATTCCCGATCGCCACTCTAAAATAACAACAGACTGTAAAAGTCAACAGTTGACGGTTGAGACGATCCCTTATTCTTTTCTTTCAATTTCTTGCGTTAGTAACCGCCATTCTTCCAGGACTTGATCAGAAATTTTTAGAGCTAGTTCACGATCATCTTTTAAAGGTACAGCTAACTTCAAGCTACCTTTAGATGGCAGACGAGGTATGACTGAGGTTAAGTCATATTGACCGACATTAGGAGCTGGCGCAGATTGGGGATAAGCATCTGTCGCAGTTAATATTTTGCCTTGGGATGTCAGAATCTCTAAAGATTTAGGATGAATAAAAGAGTTGACTCCAGGGAATCCTACCAGACGTAAATAGTATGTTGTCTTAACGCTTTGGCTATTATCTGGAAACAACAGAACTTGCCAAGTATTGCCATCACGATCTTTTAATGGGTCTTGAGCATGATACCGCAAAACGTTAAGGGTTTCGTGATGTTGCCTCAAAAGTGCGGTAGCGGGTAAGCAATGTAGCAGCAGGCTTAAGGTAAAAATTATGGTCAAATTAAATAAGACAATTAAGCGATAAAAAGCTATCTTGCGAACGGTAATTATAGTTAGTAATTTATGCAACATGGGAAATTATTAATCAGATTAAGCTGACAGCATTTAGTCATAGCCATAATGATTAATTTTCCTACGTATTAAGCTTTACAGGCAAAAAACGATACTCTGTCGCCAATTTTTTTAGTGCATTTGTACTGACGGCTATTTTGATTGATTTAGCGATCGCTCAATTTCAGGAAATAGCAAAATAAAAGAGGGTAGATTACTACCCTCGTAAAATACATATTTTTAGCTTGGAGATCTTTTAGCTTCTAATGACAATGTGTCGCTCATCGTCAAAATAAATTAAACCTTGGTTTTGCAAATCCCCTAGAACTCTGGTAACCGTGACTCTAGTGGTGTGAATAGATTCTGCTAAATGTTGATGAGTAAAACGTACCTGTAACCGAATGCCATCGGTAACTGTTTGTCCGATCTCTTGTTTTAGCATTAATAGCAACTGAATTAAACGCTCTTCTACTCTTCTAATAGCGATGATGGCTAATAACTGTTGAGATTTTACCAGGCGATCGCTAAATTGAGCTAACAACTGTCTTGCTAATGAAGGATGTCTAGCGGCATCAAGAGAGGAGTAGCGTTTGGCATAAACATCACCCAGAGCTACAGCACGGTATAATACAGAATTATCTACAAGATTACCAAAAATGCCATTTGCCGTTACCCAGCCTGAGATTATTTCTGTCCCGTCTGGTTGAACTCGACTCAATTGCACTACACCCCGATAAACTTGCCAAATTCCCGAATCTAGAACAGAAATTTCATCTCCTTTTTGATACTGATGCAAGAGTAATTCTTTTTCTCTTCGTCCTAGACTTAGGTTAGAGTTTGGTTTTTGACTCAGTAGCATAATTTAATGAGTTATATTGCATTTACCATTATAAAAATTAGTTTATCTAGTGAAAGTAAACAGCAAGTGACGAGTGGGTTAAGCTTTGGATATGGTTATTAGGGGTTTGTTCAGGGTAAAATAAGTAGTTTTGAACCTTCAACCATTAGGTAGTTGACGGTAATTCTTTTTGATCCCCAGGAGAAACTGCATCCACGCCACAGCAGGAAGATGATAGAAAGTAAAAATATCACCATAGGCTAGTTGGGCATTTTGGTGATGTTGCCAATGTCTTTCTGGGGTAGTGATAAAACATAATTGGCAACATCGAGCGATCGCTTTAGGAGTTTGCCAATCAATAATTGAAACGTGTCGCCAAACTACGTGCAGTTCACCCAAAGCCAGACCTAAGATTATCCCAATTGGGGAAATTTGCCAACCTACAGGAATAAAAATAAAGTAGGGTAAAGCACCTAAAAATCCATCGAAAATTACCAAAGGATTGCGGCTCAAAACTGCATAATGAATAAAGCTACGGTTTTTTCCATGATGAACTAAAGTATGAAATTTACCGAAAACGTGTTCTGGCACATGATAGAAAAAGGTAGACAAGAAATCGCCAACAATTAGTAATAATACTGCAACAACAATTATTTTGATTAAAAACATAGACCAGCTCCATAGACACAGGTGCTAGCTTATTTCTTCTTAGTTAAGGCTATTTTAATAATTATTTAAGTTGTGATTGCTGCAAAATTAAATGGCGGCTATTCCCGTTTCTTCGGTTCTAATTCTAACTATTTGCTCGGCATTAGAAACGAAAATCTTACCATCGCCAATTTCTCCAGTACGAGCAGCTAGAGATATTTGCTGGACTACTAAATCGGCCATCTCATCTTCAACTATGGCTTCAACTTTTAGTTTAGTAGTAAAATCAATCCGATATTCTGTACCTCGGTAACGAGTAGTTAAACCTTTCTTATGTCCAAAGGCTTTAACCTCGGAAATAGTCATGCCAATTACACCAATAGAAATTAAGCTCGTTTTAACATCATCTAGTTTATGAGAATGAATAATCGCTTCAATTTTTCTCAATTTATGTTCCTCAGTCTTTTTACTTTAATAGTTAATGCTTGATAGTATTGTAGTTGTATCAAGTAGTCTAGATGCCTTTAGTTTGAAGATCGGCAAAAATAATTAATGGGAACAGAAATAGAACGTAAGTATCTGGTAGACAAAGAGAAATGGCGATCGCACAAAGAATATTTACAAAGCCAGTTTCTTGTTCAAGGTCAAAGATATTGTCAGGGTTACATTTCCACCAATAACGAAACCACGGTTAGAGTCAGAATTGCTGGTGAGCAAGGGTATCTAACCATAAAAAGTAAAACTGTTGGACATACACGCGCCGAGTTTGAATATCCTATTCCTACTCAAGATGCCCAAGAAATGCTTAATAATTTGTGTATCAAATCTTTAATTGAAAAATTTAGATACAAGTTTAATATTGATAACTTGACTTGGGAAGTTGATGAATTTGAAGGGGAAAATCAAGGATTAATTATTGCTGAAGTAGAACTAAAAAGTGAAGCTCAGCAAATAAATATTCCCGACTGGATCGAACGAGAAGTTAATGATCCGAAATACTTTAATGCTTACCTGATTAAACATCCTTACAGTCAGTGGCAAGATTAACAATTGATTATTAATTACTGAATACTGATTACTGCATGAGCGAAATTTTAATTATTTTTAGTCGCTATCCTGAACCTGGTAAAACTAAAACTCGAATGATTCCTAATTTGGGTGCTGAAGGTGCTGCCGAATTGCAGCGAGAAATGACCGAACATACTTTAAATACTGCCAAACAACTTTTATGCCGCCGTAAATTTACTATCGAAGTTCACTTTGCAGGAGGAAATCAACAGCAAATGGTGGAATGGTTAGGAACAGAAATAAAATATATTGCTCAAGTTTCAGGAGATTTAGGAGACAAGATGCAAGCGGCATTTGAGCGTGCATTTAATTTAGGTAATCAGCGGGTAGTAGTTATTGGGATTGACTGTCCCGATCTCGATCGAATAATCTTAAGCAAGGCTTTTAACTCGTTACAAAAACAAGATTTAGTTTTAGGGCCAGCAGAAGATGGCGGGTACTATTTAATTGGTCTAAATCAGCCCCTGCCAGAGCTTTTGCAAAACATTGATTGGGGTAGCGATCGCGTATTAAATCAAACTAAAGCTATTGCCGATCGATTAAATTTAAGCACTCATTATCTTCCTACTTTAGTTGATATAGATCGCCCTAAAGATTTGATTATTTGGCAGAAATACACTTAAATTTTACAGTGATAAATTGTTAACGAGAACTGGTATAGCAATTTTCATATTTATAAGGTACACCTCAATTAGCCCGTGCATGATTAGCGTCTGGAGACGCGTCCCATGAACCATTAGCCCGTGCATGATTAGCTAGCGCGTCACACGAAGTTAGTCCGTGCATGATAAGCTTCGAGACCGAAGGGCGGAGTGCGGTTTATCCGTGAATCCGCGATTGGCATATCCTTTAGGGCATATCGCGTCCTCCTTACGTCGCGTCCCATTGGCTATTAGCAAAAAACCAGGGTGTCAGACTGTACCTTAGGTGAATGAGAACCGCTATATCAAATTATCAACGCCAAAATCTTCCAAAATATTAATCTGCAATAGCCGTTTGTGCTGCTAAAGCGATCGCCCAATCTTCTTGAGTATGAATCACCAGTACTTTTACCAGAGAATCGATCGCCGCAATATTAGCATCTTCGGAACAGGAATTGTTTTGCTCAATATCTAGTTGCAGACCGAGATAAGATAAACCTGCACAAGTTTTTTGGCGCACAATCTGCGAATTTTCGCCCACTCCCGCAGTAAAGACTAAAACATCTATACCATTAAGACTAGCAACCATTGCCCCGATCGCGTTTTTCAAGCGATGAAGATAAATATCCAAAGCTAGCTGTGCTTGAGTATTACCCGAAGCGATTGCTTCGGCAATAGTTCTCAGATCGGCAGATATACCGCTTACTCCTTTTAAACCAGACTTTTTATTCAAAATTTGATTGACTTCATTCGCATCTAAGTCATATTCCTGCATCAGATAAATCGGAATTTGCGGATCGATTGAACCACAACGAGTTCCCATCATTAATCCTTCTAAGGGTGAAAAACCCATTGTGGTATCGATACAGATCCCGTTTTCAATCGCAGCTAAAGAACAACCATTACCTAAATGACAGTTGACAATTTTTAGAGACTCAAGAGGTTGCTGCAAAATTTGGGCGGTGCGATTAGCGCAATATTGATGAGAAATACCGTGAAATCCATAACGCTGAATTCCCCGTTCATAATATTCATAAGGTATGGGATAAACTTTAGCGGGTTCGGGAATAGTAGTGTGAAAAGCCGTATCAAAAACCGCTACCTGCGGTGTTTCAGGTAATATTTCTGCGACGATATTAATTCCTCTAAGATGTTCGGGATTATGATTGGGTGCCAGAGGAATAAAAAGTGCGATCGCATCTTTAACATCAGCATCAATCACTGTAGCTTGGTTATATTTTGCTCCACCATGTACTACTCGATGACCAACCACATCAATATTCTGGAGACTGTCTATAACTTTAGTTTCTCCTGTAACCAAAGTATTTAACATCACTTTTAAAGCAGTGTCGCGTTCTCTTACCTCGATCTGCTGTTTGGTGTCATTACTTTTGACGGTAAGCATTCCCCCCTCTCGAGTCACTGTCCAATCCAGATGGGCTGACCACAACGGTTCTGGTGGCGTATTTGGGATAGATTGGTCTAAAGCATAAAGACAGCTTTTTTGACTGCTAGAACCAGCATTGAAGACTAAAATTTTCATGATTGCCAAGATTAAATTATAAGATTGGCGGTAGATTGCGCAACCTAGTAAACTGATTAATCTTTTGGGGTCGATCGCTCTTTCTCCCTGCTTAAATTGAAAATCAATGATTCAAATGTGAGCGATCGCTTAACCTCTTCAGCAATGGGCCATGTTCATTAAATTCAACTATACTAACGGCAGCAACAGGCATATCGATGCGATCGCGATAGCGTCCCACGTCAATTCCTAGCAAAGAACACAGCATAATCCGAATCGTGGCTTTATGGGAAACAACTAGCACGTTACCATTGCTGTAAGTTTGTTCAATTTCTTCCAAAACCTCGGAACTACGACGAGCTATATCAATTGCTCTTTCTCCATTAGGGGGAGCATTCCAACCAGGTTCAGATCGCCAACGTAGATAGTCATCATGAAATTGGCGATCGACTTCTGCTTGAGTTTTGCCTTCCCATTTACCAAAATCTATTTCTTTCAAACCGTTCCGTAGCTGCATTTCCATTGCGACTAAATTGCACAAAGGTTTGGCTGTGGCAATAGTGCGACGCATCGGACTCGAAAAAATTGCTCTCCAGGGTATGGATTTATAAGCAACCGCAAAGTCTTTTGCCATTATTTTTCCTGCGGTAGTTAATTCCACATCAGAAGTTCCACAAAAACTATCGGTTTTGCTGGCTAGGGTTTCACCGTGTCTTAAGAAAAAAATGTTTAAAGTCATCACCAAAAGTTTAAGTAATTGATTATTACTTTATTAGATTTTCAGCCAGGGATTGTTTTGAGCAGTATGCTAAAGGACGACGCAAAGCTAGTCCGTTCAGGGACGCAACTGTCTCACTTTTAGCTATTAGCTTTTAGCTTTTATGTTACAGGCTAAAATTTGGTATTGGGATAATGCCGCCTCGATCCATCAAGACTACGGACGATCGCGCTGTAACCAGGTAACGATCCTCGTAAATTTTTTGGGCTGTACTGGGGTCGGAAAAATCTTCAGGTGTAGGTAAAGCCGTATCAATAATGCGATGCCAAGAATTGCCCAGCTTCAGAGGCGGTAATTCAAATTCCAACGGTTTCCAATAAGCGTTAAAAATTACATGAAGATGTTCACCGCTGCGGGGATGACAGAGAGAAAAAGCCAAAATATGTGAGTCTTCACTCCAATCGGGCTGGTTTAAACGCTGTCCATGCCAAATTATGTGTGGTTTAGAACTTACTTGGTCTACCTGTAAAAACTGTTCTTCACTGAAAATCTCTAGTTCATGAACAAACTGAATTAACTTTTTGACAAAACGCAGCAGATCGCTATGTTTATCGACCAAACTCCAGTCAAACCAACTTAGCTCATTGTCCTGGCAGTAAGCATTGTTATTGCCTAGTTGGGTATGTCTGATTTCATCTCCCATGAGCAACATCGGTGTTCCCTGAGACATAAATAGAATAGTTAAGAAATTTTTAATTTGCTGCCAACGCAGCTGCTCTATTTGAGGATCTTGAGTTACTCCCTCCTGACCACAATTCCAACTGTAATTATCATTAGCCCCATCACGGCTATCTTCTTTATTCGCCTCGTTGTGTTTGTAATTATAAGAAACGAGGTCGTTAAGGGTAAAACCATCATGACAGGTAACAAAATTAACGCAGCGGTTAATATCCGTATCTAAACGGAGATAAATGTCAGGACTGGCTAAGATTCTGGCTGCTAAATTATTGACTGCACCGCGATCGCTTTTGACAAAACGGCGTACATCGTCTCGGAATGGTCCATTCCACTCCGAAAACCAGTCTGCTTGAGCGACAAACTTGCCCACATCGTATAGTCCTGCTGCATCCCAGGCTTCGGCAATCAGCTTACTTCCTGCCAAAACGGGGTCAGATTCAATAATAGATAGAATTCTCAACGCCCCCTCATCTTCGATTGGCTCTCCATAGACATCCCTGGACAGAATTGAAGCCAAATCAAACCGAAAACCATCTACGTGCATCTCAGAAACCCAATAGCGCAGTGAATCAACAATTAATCTGGCAACTACAGGATGGTTGCCTTTGAAAGTGTTGCCACAGCCACTGTAGTTCTTATATTCAGCAGGATTGTCTTCCAGAATATAGTAGGTCTGATTATCCAATCCTCTAAATGACAGCGTCGGGCCATTTTCGTTACCTTCGGCGGTATGGTTGAAAACCACATCTAAGATTACTTCGATTCCTGCTTTGTGCATTGCCTTAATCAGGTCGCGAAACTCGTCTACCGCCCCCAAAGGATCGCGCTGAGAGCTATAGCCGCGATGGGGAGCAAAAAAGCCAATGGTGCTATAGCCCCAATAGTTTTTTAGTCCAGGGCGCACATCTTGGGGATCGAACTGGTGAACGGGAAGCAGTTCCACTGCGGTAATGCCCAACTCCTTGAGGTAGGGAATTTTCTCGATCAAGCCAGCATATGTCCCTCTTTTGGCAGGAGCAACGCCAGAATTAGGATTACAAGTAAAACCACTGACGTGCATTTCATAGATGACGCTAGCAGAATAGGGAATCCTGGGGTGTCGATCGCCCTCCCAGTCATAGGTGCTAGGGTCTACCACTACTCCTTTGAAAGCTTGGGCGCAGTTACTGCCACGATCCGCAGCAGCAGTGCGATCGTAAAATTCTTCCCCGACAATTGCTTTGGCGTAAGGATCTAATAGTATTTTGGTGCGATCGAATCGCTGTCCTGTTTCAGGCGCAAAATCGCCAAAAACACGATAGGCGTAAATCTGTCCTGCTCTAATTTCTGGAACAAAAACGTGCCAGTAATAATAAGTTTTATTCTTGACTGGATCGAGTCTGATTACATAAGACGGTTTAGCAGCCTGAGCGCTGTTGAACAGTAGTAGTTCTATTGCTGAGGCATTTTGAGAAAAGACGCAGAAGTTTACTCCATGAGAATAAACAGTTGCTCCCAAGGGAAAACTTTCTCCAGGCAATACCTTTGGTTTCCTAGACATATTTTAAATTTAGCTATTAGCTGTTAGCTTCTTGCAATAATAGCTATATCGGGGGAAACCCTCAACCGCTTCTTGAAGCAGTCTATCACGGATACCGCTACGCATATACCATGCACGGGAATCATGCACGGGCTTGACCGTGAACCCCCGCAACTGCGCTACTTCGCTTTGTCGCGCTATCAGCTGTTAGCTTAGAGTAGAAAATGAGATGTGCTAGGTTTTACCATAGCATCCTTAATTTAAGGTTGCGGTACTTTATAAACAGAATTACTTAAAATAGTAATTAGTTAGCTTGCCAGAAATTCTCGTATGTAACCATTAACCAATTCTGGTTGTTCTTGTTGCACCCAGTGGCTACAGTTAGGAATATATTTTATTTGCCAATCTCTAACATAGGCTTCTGTGCCATAAGTTAGTTCTTTGCCCAGTGCCTTATCCTCTTCGCCCCAAATAGTTAGAGTCGGAATATCTAAAACGCCCCACTGTTGGCGATCGCCTAGTCCATTTAAAGGGTTATTTCCCAAAAATAAAGACTGAAAAATACAGCGATAATAATTCACCATAGCGGTAAGTGCGCCAGGTTTAGCAGCAGCGTTGCGGTAAGCATTTAAATCTGCTTCACTAAAGGCAGTTTGATCGATCGCCATGCCCAAAAAGGCTTCTTTAATTGCCTGATAGTCATTCAACTGAAGCACAAATTCTGGCAACCAGGGTAATTGAAAAGCAAAGATATACCAGCTTTTTAGTAGCTGCTGGGGAGTTTGCAATCCTGCGGCAAATTTAGCCGGATGAGGAATATTCAAGACAATTAATTTTTCTAGCATTTCGGGATAGGCATAGGCAAAATTCCAGGCGATCGCTCCTCCCCAATCATGAGCGACTAATATACAGTCTTCATAGCCCAAGCCAGTAATTACACCTTTAACATCGGCAATCAATTCAGACATTCGATAAGCTTCTAACTGTTCGGGTTTATCGCTGTCGTTGTATCCTCTTAGATCGACTGCAACCACATGGTAATCCTGAGCAAATTCTCTAATCTGATGTCGCCAGGAATACCAAAATTCAGGAAACCCATGCAGCATCAGCATCAGTTTTCCCTCTCCCTGGTTGACATAATGCAGCCTGATTCCGTTGGTGCTAATAAAATTGTGCGACCAACCATTAGTAGTAGTCATTTTTTAGCTCATCACTAAGCGAACACTTTTAAATTAGCGCAATTCAACTACGGGCCGCAGATTTACCCTACCGTTGCATCACGCTGGGGACATCTACACTATTAAGAGGATAGGCAAAAAGGTATCCCTGCCCATATTCACAACCCAAACTGCGCAGTATTTTTAATTGAGCCTCTGTTTCAATACCTTCGGCAACAACATCTAAACCCAAACTATGAGCCAGATTGACGATCGCCTTGATAATATCGTAGTTCGTACTGTTTATTTCAGGTCCGATAAAAGAACGGTCTATTTTAACCGTATCAACAGGTAGATAGCGCAGGTAGCTTAAGGAAGAATAACCTGTACCAAAGTCATCTAAACACAGTTTGATTTCACGCTCTTTCAACTGTTCGAGAACTTTAGTAACTGCCGAAGTATTTTCCATCAGAGTACTCTCGGTAATTTCTAGCTTCAGGTCTTTCCCCGTTAAATTTAAGGACTGGAGCAAAGCATCTATTTGCGGGATTAATTCAGGATGATAAATTTGAATCCGTGATAAATTGATGCTTATTGTCAAAGAAGAATCAACTGCAAAAGACTTTTGCCACGTCACTAGCTGACAACAGGCTTCTGAAAGGATCCATTGACCAAGGGCAATAATCTGCCCCGTTTCTTCGCAAATTGGAATAAACTTATCTGGCGGAATTGACCCCAAAGAATCGTGCTTCCATCTTACCAAAGCTTCTAAACAGTTGATTTCACCCGTGTCCAAAGATACGATCGGCTGGTAGTTTAAATATAGCTGCTGATTATCGATCGCCTGCTGCAAATCATTTTCCAAACGCAGTTTTTCTACTGCCTTACTCTGCATCTTTTCATCGAACAAAACCGAAGTTTTTGCAAAGTTGACCTTGGCATACTGCATGGCGGTATCTGCCCAGCGCAACATCTTTTCTGGTTCTTGATTGTTATTGTGGTTTAGGGCTATCCCAATACTCACCGTAGAACAGACTGTAGCGTTGTTAATGTTAAACGGTTTAATTAGCTGCCGATAGAGACTTTCTGCTTGATTTAGAACATCCTCAGGACTATTAATGTCTGCGACTAGTAGGGCAAATTCATCTTCACCTATTCTGGCGACTATGTTTGAATAAGTAGTCGTGACATACTCCTGCAAACGCCGAGCCACGGCAATTAACAGCTCTTCACTGATTGCATAGCCTAAACTATGCTTAATGCTGCGAAAACGGTCAATACTAAGCAGTAGAACGGCAAATAAATTTGGGGTCGCTGCTAAAGTTGCGTTTCGCTCGCGGCATTGGTTCAAGTCATCATGCCGAGCTATTTCTCGATTTAAATGTTCTAAAAATAGAGTTCTGTTGGGCAAATTGGTCAGCTTGTCATAGTAGGCTAAGTATCTTAGTCTTTTCTGAGCAGCGCGATATTCTTCTCTTAAAACAGCTTCTCTTAATTCTCGTTCTACTGCGGGAATCAGTCGCGATAATTGTCCTTTGACTAGATAATCATGCGCCCCCGCCTTCATCGCTGCCACGGCGGTATCTTCGCCAATCTTACCCGATACAATTACAAAGGGTAAATCTAGCTGCCGTTCCTTAAGTAACTCTAAAGCAGCGATCGCGCTAAACTGGGGCATAGAATAATCTGCTAAGACGATATCCCAAAGCTGTTTTTCCAGAGCAATCTGCATACTTGATTTGGTATCTACTCGCTGATAAATTATTTCATAATCGCCGCGTTTTAAAGCAATGGCTAATAGCTCGGCATCATCTTCTGAATCTTCAACAATTAAGACTCGCAGAAGTTTATTCATTTAGGACTCCAAAAACAGGTGGAAGCTGATTAACAGTCAACCAGTACGTACTTATTTCTCTAACAAAATTTTGTAGTTGTGTAAAGTGTATCGGTTTTCTGATGTAACTATTGCAACCATTAATATAACTGTCAATCAGGTCCTGTGGCTCATTTGAAGAGCTAATTATAACAACAGGTAAAATTTTCGTCCTAGGATTGGCGCGAATCCGCCGTAAGACTTCAATTCCACTAATTTTGGGCAGATTTAAATCCAGCATAATCAAAGCAGGCATCGATGCTAAACTGCGATCGCTCGATGCTAACGAATCATCACGATCCGCTTGTCTTTGGAGGTAATCTAATGCCTTAATTCCATCAGATACTACGATTAAATTATGCGGAATTTCACCCTGAGCAAAAGCCAGTTTCATTAACTCGCGATCATCAGGGTTATCTTCAACCAATAATATATTTTTAGTTGGCATTATATAAATTGTCTATATTTAAAAAGCCAGGATTTGCTGCTGACTGAATATTGCTAATATTTATTTAGTTTATAACTATACATCCAAGCTTTTTGACGCAAATATGGTATTTATATTTAGTTTTTCAGAACTTATATTATTCTAGGGTTCTGTATCTTGTATCACATCATATATGCTACCGCAACGCTTTGAAAGCTTTATTTACTAGAATAAAATTTGTCCAAAGTGTATACAGAGATTGATCTCTATCGATGCCAACTATAGTTTACTTTAGACGTACGAAAAATAACCAAAATTAATATTTATAGCTGCATAATTTTTCACTTTAAACTTTAATCAAAACCTAACATAAGTAACTTAAGCGTAAACATTTTTATGACTTATTTAAAATTTAGAAAAATTGTCAATAAACATCAAAAATAAAAGCTTAAAATGAGCGTTAATTTCGATTTAACTAATCACGGATACAAGATTGAAGCTGAGTTGGGGCGAAATCGAGAAGGAGGAAGAATTACCTGGAAAGCAATAGAACTCAAAACACAACGAACCGTCGTAATCAAGCAATTTTGTTTTGCTATAGATAGCTCTAGCTGGTCGGGGTATAAAGCTTATGAGCAAGAAATTAAGATTTTGCAACAGCTAAATCATCCTGGTATTCCCAAATACTTAGCTAGCATTGAAACTCAAGCAGGTTTTTGTCTAATTCAAGAATATATTTCTGCTTCAGCTTTAAGTGATTTTCGCGAGCTAACTGTATCTGAAGTTAAACACCTAGCTTTAAAAATACTCGATATTTTAATTTATTTACAGCAGCTAAATCCCCCCATACTACACCGCGATTTAAAACCCGAAAATATTTTGCTTGATGAAGCTTTAAATGCTTATTTAATTGACTTTGGATTTGCGAGTTTAGGCAGTAAAGAAGTTGCTGGAAGTAGTGTTTTTAAAGGGACTCCTGGCTTTATTGCTCCCGAACAAATTATTAAGCCAACTATGGCTTCAGATATTTATAGTTTGGGAGTAACTTTGGTCTGTCTTTTAACTAGGCAAGATATTAGCGAAATTCGCGTCTCGGCACTAGAAGATAATCCCTATCAATTAACCATAAAATCGTTATTACCGCAATTAGATCGACAGTTGGTTGGCTGGTTAGAAAAAATGACTCATGCTAAGGTAAGTCAGCGTTTTAATAATGCTTTAGCTGCTAAAAATGCCTTACTTGAACTCGACCTAGCCGTCGAATCACCCAGCAGAATTACGCCAACAATTAACTTTAAGTTGAATTCGCTAATCGAACCCAAAATTATCGCGGCAACAGCTGCAATTTCTGGTTTAACCACGGTAGCGGTATGGGCAATTAATTTTGCCTATGGTCAATTTGAATCAACAATAATTAATATAGCGATCGCCATACTAGCTGCGGTAGCAATTAGCATCACCGAATTAGGCGCAGCAACCATTGCCCTGGCAGATCGACAGGCTAGATCTCAAGGAATAGGTTTGGCAGTGATTATTCCCGTTTTGTTAGTAACCATCAGTAGCTTAATTTGGGGCATCAAAGAAGCTGTGAGTATCTCAGCAGCAATCTCTGTAACCGAAGTTTTGATTCTTTCCTATTATTGGTGGCAGATACCAACGGCGGTGGCAGGTACAAAAATTAGGACAAGTTTTTGGTTGAGTGCGATCGCGATCGGCATTACCTTGGGCTTAAAGCTAATTTAGTAGTATTATCAATTAGTAATCAAGTTTTGAACTCTTCGCTATAATTCAAGATGAAATGATTCAAGATTAAACCAAAATAGTCTAATAATAAGACGATGTTGTGGAGGAGACGGCATTGGATGAACTGAAGGCAGGATTAGCATTAGCCACGGAAGAAGAATTACAGCAAATAACGCAGATACTATTTCATCGTCGTTTCAATCCTCTAGACTATTTGCAGACACCTGAGCCAATCCAAATTCAAAGCCAGGATCTCGATCTGTGGCTCGATTCAATTGACCAAAGATTTCGTTACCTGGCAGCCGATGGCATCACCGTACTGCGGGGGCGTACCCAGGAAGTATCTTATCGCGAAATATTAGTTAAAGTTTGTCATTATCTCAAAATTCCTTATTCAGGAATGATGAACGCTATTGACATTGAGGCAGAAATTTTTTTACATCTGATTAGTAAAGCTTGGGATAAGCTTCCTCCTCAAGAACAAAAATCGCTTCAGGCACAGGTAGGCAGTTCTCTAGCAACGGCACATCCTCCCGAACCTTTACCCATACACTTGCAGCACAGCCCGCTTAAAATACTGTTAAAAGGTAGTGGTATTGTCGCGGTTAGTACTGTTTTAAAATCATGGATGCTAAAACATATTGCCCGACAGTTTGCACTTCATTTTGCTACTTACCAGGCAGCAAAAACAGCTTTGATCAAAGGTGGCACAACGGCAGTGGCTGGCTTGAGTAATCAATTGGCGCTACAGACAGCCAAAAAAGGTATGGTAACTAATGCGGCGCGTTATGGAACAGCTAGGGGAGTGTTTAGTCTGCTTGGTCCAATTATCTGGGGCTATTTTGTCGCCGATTTAGGTTGGAAAGCGATCGCGACTAACTATGGTCGAGTTATTCCGATTGTGTTTACCTTGGCGCAAATTCGCCTCATTCGTGGCGAATCTCTGGGAATAGGTTAAAATTTCGTCGAGCGAGCAAGCGATCCCCAAAGCAAAATCAACAAGCCTATAAACAATTTATTAAGATTACCAGGGGTGGACTGAAAAACCTTAGAACATATAAAAAAGAAAGGAAATTTACAAATAATATCCCCGAAAGTTTTTGCTTCTCTATATATGACACATTTTCCTTGGTTAACTACGTGTATTCTATTTCCCATCGCTGCGTCTCTGTTTTTGCCGCTCATTCCTGATAAAGATGGCAAAACCGTGCGCTGGTATGCTCTAGTCATTGGCTTAATTGACTTTGCGATTATAGTCTATGGTTTTTACCAAGACTATGACTTTAATAATCCCAATCTACAGCTAGTTGAAAGTTACGCTTGGATACCCCAGCTAGATCTTAACTGGTCGGTTGGTGCTGATGGGCTATCTATGCCCTTGATTTTGCTGACGGGCTTTATTACCACTTTGGCGATGATGGCAGCTTGGCCTGTCACCTACAAACCAAAGCTCTTTTATTTTTTGATGTTGGCAATGTATGGCGGACAAATTGCTGTATTTGCCGTACAGGATATGCTGCTATTTTTCCTGGTTTGGGAATTAGAGCTAGTTCCCGTATATCTTATCTTGTCGATCTGGGGTGGTAAAAAACGCCTTTATGCTGCGACTAAGTTTATCCTCTATACCGCAGGGGGTTCACTGTTTATTTTGATCGCTGGCTTAACTATGGCATTTTATGGCGATACGGTGACTTTTAACATGAGTGCGATCGCTGCTAAAGATTATAGTTTTAATCTGCAATTATTTTTGTACGCTGGCTTTCTCATTGCCTACGGCGTTAAGCTACCGATTTTCCCTCTCCATACTTGGCTACCAGATGCTCATGGCGAAGCCACTGCTCCAGCCCATATGTTGCTGGCAGGTATTCTGCTCAAAATGGGAGGATATGCTCTATTACGGATGAATGCGGGAATGCTGCCCGATGCTCATGCTTTTTTTGCTCCCGTATTGGTAATTTTGGGGGTAGTAAATATTGTTTATGCAGCACTAACCTCCTTTGCTCAACGCAACCTCAAGCGCAAAATTGCCTACTCGTCGATTTCCCATATGGGCTTTGTCTTAATTGGGATTGCCTCCTTTACTGATTTAGGAACTAGTGGCGCGATGCTACAGATGATTTCTCATGGTCTGATTGGGGCGAGTCTCTTCTTTATGGTGGGTGCTACCTACGATCGCAGCCATACTTTAATGCTCGATGAAATGGGCGGTGTTGGTCAAAAAATGAAAAAGATCTTCGCCATGTGGACTACCTGTTCCTTTGCTTCTTTGGCACTACCAGGAATGAGTGGTTTTGTCGCAGAATTGATGGTATTTGTTGGTTTTGCTACTAGCGATGCCTACAACTCTACCTTTAAAGTATGCATTGTCTTCTTGGCTGCGGTAGGAGTAATCTTAACTCCCATCTACTTGTTATCAATGCTGCGGGAAATGCTTTATGGTCCAGAAAATAAAGAACTAGTCGATCACACTAATCTGGTAGATGCCGAACCTAGAGAAGTGTTTATCATCGCTTGCTTGTTAATTCCCATTATTGGGATTGGTTTGTATCCCAAGGTGGTTACGCAAATCTATGACTCTAGCATCACTCAGCTTACAGCTAGATTGCGAGCTTCTGTACCTAGTTTGGTACAAGAGGCTAAAGTTCCAGCCAATATCTCTTCAATGATCTCTTTGGCTGCACCAGAAATTGAAACAGTTAAAGCTGACTAAATATTTACCTAGATCTTGACTAATTATCTATCCTGTGGGGGTTTGGCACTGCTGAACCCTTATTTTTATTAGCTTGTATAGCCGTACAAAATTAGATTAGGACACAAAACCTATTGGCTCGCAGTAGCAAGTAGCAAAATGTCTTAATGTTAATGTGTATTGCTATAGTTAATCAATTGACAAGATCTTCTTTGGGTACAATTAGAGGATTTTCCGACCTTACTTGAGATACTAATATATAGCCCGAAGCAGCCAGAGCTAATAGGCTACATAGTCCGCTGGCTATTAACCAGTTTCTCATCGTTTTCAGTTGCCGATCTACGTCTCCAAAAGAAGCCCGAATCGGATTAACCACAGTCATTAATTCTTGACGATTCTTTGATTCGTAGTCTTCGATAGAAGGACGCATTTCATCCCGCTGTACAGCCCATTCCTGCAAGGCTGCCCTTTGGCGCGACCAATCATCTAGGGCAATAGATAGCTTACCGTCTAAATCCTGCTTTAAGTTATTAATTTGTTGATTAAACTGGATGCTTAAATTACGATTTGCTTGATTAAACTGGCTATTAGTGTTAATCAGTTCTTTACGCAGAGATTTCCAACTAGACTGGTTTTTATATTCTAGTTCGTTAATTTTTCCTTGGTTGGTATCGATTTTGCCTTCTAGTTCATTAAGACGTTGTTCCAGCTTTTGCTCTATTTGCTCATAATGCTCGGTATTCATTGAAGCATTATATTCGGCGATTATATTTTCAAATCTAAAACGATAGGTTTCGATGAATTCTTCTATCTGAGTTTGTAGGGGAGTTAAAGAATTATTGCCTGGTTTTGATTCTAATAAATTTACATTATTGTAAACCGAGCGAATTTTTTGTACTAGTTCATCGGCGGTGGTGTTTTTAAGTAGGTATCCTTTTGCCCCAGCTTGTAAAGATTTGCCTAAATAAGCATCATCATCATGACCACTAAGAAAAATTACTTTTACTTTGGGAAAACGTTGAGAAATAATTTTAGTTGCTTTTAAACCATCCATCTGTGGCATATTAATATCCATTAGCACAATATCAGGCTGCAATTTTTCTACTTCTTGAATAGCATCTTGACCATTGTGAGCCACTCCTAATACTTGAATATCCTGTTCTACATCGAGCCAAGTTTTCAGCACTTCACATAGAAGAGCCTGATCGTCTACTAATAAAATATTAATCATTCAATATACCTAGATAACTCTAATTCCTAATATTTATGCCGAAACGCAACTCAAACATAGTATTTCCGATGATCTTAATAGATAATTGGGCAAAAAAATGATTACACTTCAACTCTTCAACTGTTTGTCAAGCTACTTGGAATGCTGAAGAAAATAAATACCAGATAGGTTGAATTACTTTAACTTGCAGGAGCGATTAACTAGTTTCAATCAATTAAAGTTACGCTCGAAAAAATTATTAATTAAATTTTGGCGAAATTTTTCAAGTATATTGGTGATTTTGTTGTATTTCAAGCAGTAGGTGGTAGATTGCTAAGCTAAGCAATTAAAAAAAATTCTCAGCCTGAGGAAGTGAGAAGCTGGAGGTGAAAGAATTCGCGATCGCGCATCTAGTAGTCCTTTATTCAACCACGTTGTTGAGTCAACAAGTTAGTTGGATAACAATCCTTAATCAACTTAAATAGTTTATCTGAATCTGCTTCACCTTGGTAATCACCAAGAAAATCTATCTCATTATCAATCGTGAAATCTGCTTGAAGGCAAATTCATTTTATTGACTTTATGGAAACAATCTTTTTTGCCGTAGAACACTACATAACAGAGATTTCTATCAAAGGAAATCTGGAACAATTTTTGCTCGTTTTGTCTGTGTCTTTGAGCGTTGCGACAATTTCACGGATCTTTAGCTGGTTTCGGCAAATTCCCTATACCCTGCTATTAGTAATAGTTGGACTTGGCTTGGCTTTTGTAGATATTCGCCTGGCAAGGCTATCACCAGAGCTAATTCTAGAAATTTTTCTACCTCCTTTATTATTTGAGGCAGCCTGGAATACCCGTTGGCGTAATCTTAAAAACAGTCTGATTCCTGTGAGTCTATTTGCTGTTTTCGGCGTGGTTATTTCTATAGTCGGAGTAGCATTCCCCCTCAGCTATTTTATCGATGATATGCCTTGGCCAATTGCTCTTTTAGTTGGTGCTTGTATGTCTTCCACCGATCCGATATCTATAGTAGCGTTGCTGCGGGAGTTGGGAGCAAGTAAACGTTTAACAACCCTCATAGAAGGGGAAAGTTTGTTTAATGATGGTGTGGCGGTAGTTGCTTTTCTGTTGTTGGTTAATATTCCTCTAGGTATTGGCGAATTTGATATTTCGACCATCGTCATTCGCTTTATCACGTTTGCGGGTATTGGTTTTAGCGTTGGCGGCTTAATTGGATTTGGAATTTCTTATCTGACTCAAAGGTTTGATTTACCTTTGGTAGAACAGTCTTTAACCTTGGTTTCGGCCTATGGTACGTATTTAATTACCGAGGAATTAGGCGGTTCGGGGGTAATTGGGGTTGTTACCGTCGGGATTATTTTGGGTAATTTTGGCTCACAAATCGGCATGAATCCCCGTACTAGACTATTACTCTCAGAATTTTGGGATTTTCTGGCATTTTTCGTGAATTCTATCGTCTTTTTGTTAATTGGTGACCAAATAAACTTTAGTAGTTTAAAAAGTAACTTCGGTCTAATTGTCATAGCAATCGCAGCGGTTTTAGCTACTAGAGCCATTGCTATCTTTGGTTTGGGCAATATTAGTAATCTAGTTAGTCGAACTAAAACTAACCTCAAAGAACAAACCGTACTCTGGTGGGGTGGCTTACGGGGTTCTGTATCTATCGCTCTAGCATTGAGTGTTCCCGAAGTGTTGTCGAGTAGACAAGAAATTATTGATACAGTTTTTGGGGTAGTACTGTTTAGCCTCTTGGTTCAAGGATTGAGTATGAAGTGGTTGTTGAGTACTCTTGATTTAATTGGCGATCAGCCTTTGCGTCAGGAATACTCGGAGTTGTTAGCCAGGAAAGTAGCTATGACCCGTGTTTTAAACTATTTAAACAGCAATGAATTAGCCGAAGATATCGATCCTGAATATTATCGCTATCAAAAAGAACTGGTTAAAGGAGAACTCAAGAGCATTAGAGAAAAAATCGCTACCATGCAGAAAAAGTACGAGCGGCTGCGATCGCTGACGATGGAACAGCTCAAAGAACAGCTTTTAGATATTGAAGCCGATACTTACGCCGAGTTTATCCGCGCTGGTAAGTTAAACGAAAACCTTTCTCCAGTCCTACAAAAGATTATCGCCAAAGCAGAAGATACCTAAATTTGTTCAAGTGGCAATTTTGCCATGATGAGATCGACAGACAGCAGATATTTCATTCCTAGTCCTAAACCAAAGTTACGCTCACAAGAAATTATTAATTGAATTTTGGCAAAATTTTTCAAGTACATTGGTGATTTTGCTGTATTTCAAGCAGTAGATGGTAAATTGCTAAACTAAGCAATCAAAAAAAATTCTCAGCCTGAGGAAGAGAGAAGCTGGGAAGCTAGAGGTGAGAGAATTCGCGATCGCACATCTAGTCCTTTGTCCAACCACGTTGTTGAATTAGCAAGTTAGTTGGATAATAATTCTCAAGAAACTGAAATAGTTTATTTAAATATGTATGTCCCACCTTGGTAGTCACCAAGAAAATCTATGCCATTATTAATCGTGAAATCTGCTTAAAGCCGCATTTATTTTATTGACTTTATGGAAACAATCTTTTTTGTCGTAGAACCCAACATAACAGAGATTTCTATCAAAGGAAATCTGGAACAATTTTTGATCGTTTTGTCTGTGTCTTTGAGCGTTGCAACAATTTCGCGGCTCTTTAGCTGGTTTCGGCAAATTCCCTATACCCTGCTATTAGTAATAGTTGGACTTGGCTTGGCTTTTGTGGATATTCGCCTAGTAAGTCTATCACCAGAGCTAATTCTAGAAATTTTTCTACCTCCTTTGTTATTTGAGGCAGCCTGGAATATCCGTTGGCGCAGTCTTAAAAACAGTTTGATTCCTGTGAGTCTATTTGCGGTTGTCGGCGTGGTTATTTCTGTTATTGGTGTAGCTTTTCCGCTGAGCTATTTTACCGATATGCCTTTGGCAACAGCTCTTTTAGTTGGTGCGAGCTTATCTGCTACCGATCCTGTATCTGTAGTTGCTTTGTTTCGAGAGTTGGGAGCAAGCAAACGTTTGACAATCCTTATGGAAGGGGAAAGTTTATTTAATGATGGTGTGGCGGTAGTTGCTTTTCTATTGTTGGTTAATATCCCATTGGGTATTGGCGAATTTGGCATTTCAACTATTATGATTCGTTTTCTTACCTTTGTTGGTATTGGCTTAGGAATTGGTAGCCTGATCGGGTTTGGCATATCCTATTTGACTCAAAGGTTTGATTTACCTTTGGTGGAGCAGTCTTTAACCTTGGTTTCGGCCTATGGTACATACTTAATTACCGAAGAATTAGGCGGTTCGGGGGTAATTGGAGTGGTTACCGTCGGGATTATTTTGGGTAATTTTGGCTCACGAATTGGTATGAATCCGCGAACTAGGCTACTGGTTACAGAATTTTGGGACTTTTTGGCGTTTTTCGTCAATTCAATTGTGTTTTTGTTGATTGGCGACCAAATAAACTTTACCAGTCTCAAAAATAATTTCGATTTGATTATCGTAGCGATCGCAACAGTCTTAATTACTAGAGCCATTGTCATTTTTGGTCTTGGTAATATTAGTAATTTAATTAGCCAAACCAAGACTAATTTGAAAGAGCAAACTGTTCTATGGTGGGGCGGTTTGAGGGGTTCAGTTTCTATTGCCGTCGCCTTGAGTGTTCCCGTAGTGCTGACGGGTAGGCAAGAAATTATCGATACGGTTTTTGGCGTAGTTCTATTTACCCTTTTAGTCCAGGGATTGAGTACTAAATGGTTATTGAGTACCTTGAATTTGATCGGCGATCAGCCTTTGCGTCAGGAATATTCTGAACTATTAGCGCGCAAAGTGGCAATGACTCGCGTGCTCGATTATCTCAACAGTAATGAATTAGCTTCAGAAATCGATCCTGAGTATTATCGCTATCAACAAAAACTAGTCACTGGGCAACTGCAAAACATTGAGGACAAAATTGATACCATGCAGCGAGAACATGATAACTTGCGCTCGCTGACGATGGAACAGCTCAAAGAACAGCTTTTAGATATTGAAGCCGATACTTACGCCGAGTTTATCCGCGCCGGTAAATTAAACGAAAACCTTTCTCCAGTCTTACAAGAGATTATTGCCAAAGCAGGAGATACCTAAATTTGTTCAAGTGGCAATTTTGCCATGATGAGATCGACAGCAGATATTTCATTCCTAGTCCTAAGCCCCAGTCGCCAAATTTAGCTAGAATTTATTAACGTCCGCATATATATCGAAAAATTAAGGCATGACAGCTAAGAATGTTTTAGGTGGAGAATTAAAAGTCTGCTGTACCTCTCCCATGACAGGATTTTATCGCAATGGAAAATGTGATACTGGGGCAGAAGATCGAGGTGTTCATATAGTTTGCGCCGAAGTTACCGCTAAGTTTTTAACTTTTAGTCAACAAAAAGGTAACGATCTCAGTACTCCGATGCCAATGTATAACTTCCCTGGATTAAAACCAGGAGACTGTTGGTGTTTATGTGCCTTACGCTGGAAAGAAGCTCTCGATGCAGGTTTTGCCCCACCAATTAACTTAGAGGCTACCCATGAATCAATGCTGGATTTTATTCCTTTAGAAGTTCTTAAAGAACATTCAATTGAATTCAATTAAATTCGATTGAAAATCAATGCGGGCGATCGCTTCTGTAAAATTAATCACCTTAATCAACTTAAGTTGTTGACAACAAATAGGTAAAATAAGCTTAATTCAGTTTATTACGCTCAGGATCGCCAAGATACCAGTTATTTTCTTGAGCTAGTTGCAAATTATAGGGTAATATCTCCCAGTTTTGGACTAATTCATTTAATAATTTATCCTGCTGTTGGCGAAAATACTCGACCTGAGGACCATAGTTCATAATGCTGAAGTAGACGTTACCGCGATCGCTTGTGGGAACAACTCCTGCTAAAGCACTAACATTATCTAACGTTCCCGTTTTGATTGTTGCCCCCTTTGGCAAAGCTCGATCCTGTACTGTGCCGACAATGTCTCTACCTGCGGTGGGAAATAAATCCGCTGCATTAAAGGAATGGGATTGAAGTAAGCGATCTATGGTAATTAGCATCTGACATACGGCGCGGGGGGAAATACGATTTTCTTCCCCTAAACCCGAACCATTGATTAACTCTATTTCTGTTGTCGCAAAGCCAGCTATCTTGGCACTAGCTTCGGCAACTGCATCTGCACCACCTAACAAATCGGCTAACATTTGCGCCATCTGGTTATTGCTATAGATATTCATCTGTCTGAGGATTTCTGCTAAAGGCAAAGAGCGATGACTAATTAACAGTTGAGCATTTGAGGAGACTTGATTAATTTGTCTAACTTGTCCGGCGATCGCGATTTGTGGCTGCTTTGTACCCACTGGCATTTGTGAATATTGCTGGGTGATTTCCGACTGCCATAGCTTTAGATCTAATGCCTGTTTGAATAACTCTCCTGTCTGCAAAGACTGTTGCTGATAGTTCATATAAAACTTATCGGTAAGCAAAAGATTGCCTTGGATTTCGCGAATACCCAATTGATTGAGAGCATTTCCTAAAGCGATCGCTTCTTCCCAGACAAAAAAAGGATCGCCACTACCTTTAATAATTAGATCTCCAGTAACAATGCCGTTGGCAATCTCGCCTGTAAGGTAAATCTCGGTAGGAAATTGATACTCTGCACCCCACGTACTCAAGGCAGCAAGAGTTGTGGCAATTTTGGTTAAAGATGCAGCAGGAAGCGGTATTGTTCCTTGGTTGCTAACGGGAGTTGTCCAGCCTGATTGCACCCATACTCCTTGACGTTCGGGATTAAATTCTTGGCTGGCTAAATTTTGTAGATAAGTTTTGACCAAAGTTTCGGTAACCGAATCTTGACCGCTAGAAGGGAGATTAAAAATAGCCGATTGTTCCCAAGCAAATAATTCTAAAGGCTGTAAAATATTGTCTGTTTCTTTAAAGATATTAAACCAAGCGATCGCACTTAAAGCAATAAAATCCAGCATGGAGCAATCAAAATAAAAACTACTTACAGTTGAAAGTTAAAATGTCATTATTTAGCGTCAAGATCATTTATAGCTTTTTTGCTGGAAATGTAGGTCGCCAAATTAATTTCTGATGTCATTTTTGCTCGATGTTAGAAATCTTCGACCTCAGACTGTTAAAATTTGTAAGGCTTATATAAAATTTGCTACATGGGATTAACGCGCGCAAGAATTGCAGTAGACGCTATGGGGGGAGACTATGCCCCAGAAGAAATTGTTGCAGGAGCAATCGAGGCTTCGGCAGAATTAGGCGTAGATATTGTACTGGTGGGAGACGAGTCACAAATTAACTCTCTGGTTAAAAAGCACGGCGGTAAGGAATTAGCACACATCGAGGTGGTTCATGCCGATGATGTGATTACGATGAAAGAAGAACCGTTGGTAGGTATTCGTCGCAAACCCAAGGCTTCAATTAACGTGGCAATGAATCTAGTTAAACAAGAAGACGCTGATGCGGTAGTTTCTGCGGGGCATTCGGGCGCAGCAATGGCATCGGCTTTGTTAAGATTAGGTCGGATTAAAGGCATTGAACGCCCGGCTATTGGTGCAGTTTTGCCCACCATAATTCCTGATAAATCGGTAATTGTTTTAGATGTAGGGGCAAATGTTGATAGTAAAGCCAAGTATCTAGAACAGTTTGCTTTGATGGGGACAATTTACAGCAGATATGTCTTAGGCAATCAAGAACCAAAAGTAGGGTTGCTCAATATCGGTGAAGAATCTTCTAAAGGTAATGAACTGGCACTGGCTACCCATAAACTGTTAACCGACAATCCGCAAATACCCTTTGTCGGTAATGCCGAAGGTAGAGATGTTTTATCGGGTGAATTTGACATCATTGTTTGTGATGGTTTTGTTGGTAATATTGTCCTTAAGTTTGCCGAAGCGATCGGGGAAGTAATGTTGCAAATAATGAAAGAGGAATTACCCAAAGGATTACGCGGTAAGATAGGTACTGCTTTACTCAAGCCTAATTTAATGAATATTAAACGCCGTATCGATCGCGCCGAACACGGTGGAGCTTTATTATTTGGCGTAGCAGGAATCTGTATTATCAGTCACGGTAGTTCTCGTAGAGGTTCGATTTTTAGTGCTATTCGCTTAGCCAAAGAAGCGATCGATAACGAAGTATTAGATAAAATTAAGGCAAATAATCAGCAAAGACTCGAAGCAGACAAACACACTGAAGCAACTGCTAGTTAAAAATATTAGATAGATAGCCCAAACAAGTAACGGAGTAAGACATTGAACAACATGGGTGCGGGTATTGCAATTACTGGATGCGGATCGGCTGTGCCAGAGGCAGTTTTAACCAACGATCATCTAGCTCAGATGGTAGATACTTCCGACGAGTGGATCGTTACTAGAACAGGAATGAAAAATCGTCATATTGCTTCACCCACAGAGTCTTTGAGTCAACTGTCAGCCATTGCTGCTAAGAAAGCGATCGCGATGGCAGGAATTTCTCCCGCCGAGATCGATCTAATTATTTTAGCTACCTCTACCCCCGACGATATGTTTGGTAGCGCCTGTAAAATTCAAGGGCTGATTGAGGCGACTAACGCGGTAGCTTTCGATCTAACTGCTGCTTGTTCAGGATTTTTGTTTGCTTTAATTACGGCTTCTCAGTTTATCCGCACGGGAGTCTATAGAAATACTCTAATCATTGGTGCAGACGTACTCTCTCGTTGGGTAGATTGGACAGATCGCACTAGCTGTATTTTATTTGGTGATGGTGCAGGGGCAGCAGTCTGTCAGAGAGCGGATCGAGATCGCCTATTAAGCTGTGGAATGTATAGTAATGGTGACCAAAATGACTCACTTAACTTGAATTACCATTGCCAGGAAAAATTATTAACCGAAGATATTACTGCTCAACACGGTACATTTAACTCGATCACGATGAACGGTAGAGAAGTTTATCGCTTTGCTGTAGCCAAAGTTCCCGAAGCAATTAGTAAGGCGATGTTTCAGGCAAACCTTACCGCTGAAGATATTGATTGGTTATTGCTGCATCAGGCAAATCAACGCATTATGGATGCAGTAGCCAAACGTCTCAAAATTCCTCAATCAAAGATTTTGAGCAACATAGCAGAATATGGAAATACTTCCGCCGCCTCTATTCCCCTTGCCCTTGATGCTGCGGTAAGAGATGGCAGAGTTAAGCCAGGAGATACTATAGCCGCTTCTGGTTTTGGCGCAGGTTTAACCTGGGGTTCAGCTATCTTTAAATGGGGATGATTATAATTGGCTAAGTAATACTTGCTATGATCCATGTGGTCTATTTATATGATTCGCTGTGGCGATCGCTCTCTTTATACTGGCATCTCGAATAATGTAGCTAAACGCTTTGCTGTACATCAGTCTGGTAGTTCTCAAGCGGCTAAATACACTAGAACCCGCCATCCCTTAAAATTGGTTTTTACCGCTGAGATTGGCACGAAATCTGCTGCTAGTCGAATGGAATATTACGTTAAGCAACTGCCAAAAAGAACTAAAGAAAGTTTGGTTGCAGGAACAACTTCTTTATCAGCTTTAGGTTTAAATATCAATGTGCCAAATCTTGAGTAAAGTGTATTGGTTATTTTTGTTGGGTTTCGTTTCTCTACTCAACCTACGGATTCACAGTAGTTATTCAACAAGCCGAATATCTTTAAAGTGCGATCGCTTTACTTACTAATTCTTCATTTTTACCGTACATTTCACTAGTGTCGAGCAATGTAAATTAAAACATTACCAAATCAAAGAGCTAGTTGAAGATCGCATTTTAACGCAACTAGTGTTTGGCAATTAAAAATTAGTCAAAAATTATCTGCGCCTTAATTTTTGCCTTCTGAGATCAACAATAGAAAAATAAAATTCATAGATTAAAACATATTAATACAAAAGTTTTTATTCTATAGCTACTAATCTAATTGCAGGTAATAATATTAAACACAAGCTTAACTATATAGTTATCACTCAAACTATATTTACGTAGAATGAAAGCTTATAAATATAATGAATAAAGATCAGCTACTAAGATTTTATGAGCAAGGCTATAGAGACTTCACAGGTGTAGATCTAGGTGGAGTAGATCTAAGTGGAGTTATGCTAATTGCTGTTAATCTGACGGGAGCTAATTTGGTCGGAGCTAATCTAACCCGTGCTTTCTTAACTAAATCAAACTTGAGTCAGGCAACTCTTAATTGGGCAAATTTAAGCTTTGCTAAGATGAGCGAAGTCAATTTACAGCAGGCAGATTTAACCAAAGCTAATCTAAGCGGTGCTTTTATGGTTAAATCCCAATTAGTAGAAGCAAAGCTAAGCGGAGCAAATCTTTCTCATACTAATCTTCGAGCCTCAAACTTATCTGGAGCTAATGCCTGTGGAGCTAAACTACAAAAAGTCAACCTGAGGCAGGCTAATCTTAATCAAACTAATTTTAACTGGGCTGATTTACACGAAGGTAGATTAACTGGAGCACAGCTACAAAATATTTCTTTGGTGGGAGTTAATCTTAGTCAAACATTTTTAATTGATGTCGATCTTAGTGGCACTGATTTGACTGGAATCAATCTCAGTCAAGCCAAACTAACTCGAGCTAATCTAAGCAACACGAACCTAAGTAATGCTAACTTAGTCAATGCTCAACTCAGAAATGTCTACCTAAATCATGCTAACTTAAACAACGCTAATTTGTCTGAGGCTCGATTGAAGGGAGGAAATTTGAGTAACGCAATATTTGGTTCATGCTAATCTAATCAATGCCGATTTAAGGGGAGCTTCATTAAAACAAGCCAATCTTAGTAATGCTGATTTGACTCAAGCAAATTTGAGTGATGCAGATTTAGAGCTGGCAGTTTTATATAATACTATTCTTGAAGCTACTACGCCAAACACTACCAGATTTTTGCGCCCTCAAGCAGAGCTAGTTAGTCAACCTAATTTTGTTCAGCAACGCATCCAAATAGCTTAATTCAAACAGACTGACTATGGTATCAAACTCAGATAATTATGGGGTTGTTTTAGTCACTGCCGTTTCATTAGCAGAGGGCAAAACCATCGCTCAAAGCTTAATTGAGTCAAAATTAGCAGCCTGCGTTAATATGTTCCCGATTGACTCATTGTATTTATGGCAGGGAAAAATCAATCAAGACCAAGAATATCAGTTAATAATTAAAACCGATTTAAATAATTTTAGCGAGCTTGCTGAGCAAATTAAAACACTTCATAGCTATGAAGTGCCAGAAATTATTGCTTTACCAATTGTTGCAGGCTCAAGCTCCTATCTCAGTTGGTTAGGAGAAAGTCTGAAACAGCATTAAATTTGACGCTCCCATCGATAAATTTTGTTGGCTAGAGATCTGTATTTCAAAGTCAATCATCGTAACGAATAATATCGTCATCTCCCAAGTACTCACCATTCTGTACTTCAATCATCACCAAGGGAATTACTCCTGGGTTTTCTACTCGATGCGCCGTGTTCATCGGGACATAAGTGGACTGATTTTGCATAACTAAAGTTTCTTTGCCATTACAAATTACTTTCGCAGTACCAGAGACTACTATCCAATGTTCACTTCGATGATAGTGCATCTGGGTACTCATATGTTCCCCTGGTTTAATCTCAATCTTGTTAATACAGTATCTTTCACCATGATCTAAATTTTTCACTTTTCCATAGGGAGGATTGCGAATACTATCATTTTCAAGTGCAGCTAAACCAGTGTCATTATTGTGATCATTTTCTTGACTCATAAATCAACTCCAGACTTTAATGTTTCTTTCTCCAGTTTAAATAAACATTACTTCATCAGCCAATTAAAGTTTTTCAGCTTGATAAGTGTAAAAGTTTCCCAGTACTCCAATAGTTGCTAAATGATAGTTAGTCAAAGGAGGAGGCAAAACAAGATCTGCTTGATAGATACTAAATAGTAAAAAGTTTTGCCGCTTTGTCTGCTGTCTAAGGACTTGGGCTAAGTAAGGACTGGCCGTATTGACTAAGATATGACATTGACCTTCTAGCCATACTCCCATGTCTTCACTAACCTGAGTGCAGACTTTATCTTTTAACTGTGTTTTGAGGGTAGCATCAGCATACTGTTGATATTTTTGTTCTCCTGGATTAGTCAAAAAAGCGATCGCACCTATTCCTATGGCTATAATTCCACCAATACCAATATTTTTAACTGTCATGTAGTTTGAACGTATTTTTCTTGATTTTAAACTATGAGCTCAAAATGCTAGTCATATGGTGTTATAATAGCTAAGCGTTAAGCATGGCGGGCGTAGCCAAGTGGTTAAGGCAGTGGTTTGTGGTACCACCATTCGTGGGTTCAATTCCCATCGTCCGCCCTAGTTTTCAAAGCAGACTATGTTAATCTGCTTTGAATATAAGCCAGTATTCAAAATTGCTTTGTTGCTCTGTATCAGTTGACTAGTTTATACAAGATGCAGCTACAAATAGCAAACATTAATTAAATTAAACCAGAGCAGTAATAAATAATTAATAGTCTAGTTACTGTCAAAAATGCCTTAGGTTTATCCTTGGCTAACTTTGCTTTGGCATTTTATTAAATTGCTGAAGCGATTTTTACTCAATCTATTAGTCAAGTTTTTATCAAGATTTACTTGATGACTATTTAAACATATTTGAACATATTTAAACTTGGCAGATAGCTAATTTTGAGAAATTACTCAATTACATTTTGTCAGCGATCGCTTAAATTAATGATTTATTTTTAAAAAAAATATGAGTAATTAGTAGCCATTAATTATTTAAGACGTATTCATATATACCATAACTTTTTTTAAATTTAAACGATGTTAGTTTAATAGCTTTTTTGGGAATGATAGTGTTATTCCAAATCAAATTATTTAATTTATTTTGGTTTTTGTTGATTAAAGCAGCGATGAGTCAATGTCTTCCAAAACATATCAATCGAATCAGCTGATTTTTATTCTTGATTCTTTATTCAAAAAGAAAAGCAGCGGGATTTTAAGCTTAAAAACTCAAGTCGATTCTTGGCAGCACCAGCGTTCGTGCATATTAATTCTGCGTCATGGAGCTTTAGTTTATGGTGGAACTCAGATTCCTACTAGCCAGGAATGTTGTCGCATGATTGGAGAAGCATTAAAACCAAATTTAATCAGAGCTGCTTTATCGGTAGCTAATGAAAAAATTACTAATTCTGAATCCTTTGTAGAGCTTTTAGAATCGTTGATCAGAATAAGAGCATTTACTTGGCACGAAGTAGAAGCCTTAATGAATACTAAAGTTCTCTTAATTTTAGAAAAATTTATTTATCATCCAGGAGAAGCACAGTGGGAAACAAATAATAGTTTCGATCTTAGTTATGGCAAAGATGGCCATAGTTTAGATTGGTCTGACATTCAACGAGAATTAAAGCAGCGTCAGCATAAATGGCTAAGTTTTGCTCCTAATATACCCAGCATGGATGCCATTCCAGTTGTCACTACTCAACAACTTAAACAGATTAATAACCCACAGGTGCAAGATCACTTTGAAAATTCAGTCGATGGTAAACAAACTTTAGTCGATATTGCCGAAAAAATGAGGAAAGACCCTTTAAATGTGGCTAAAAGCTATTTTAATTGGGTAAATAATGGCTGGGTAAGTTTTGTCCAAAATCCTCTAAACCCCCAAGCCAGAGTTGAATCAACAGAAATTGCCTCCCCAGCTTTAACTCCGATAAATTCGGCTCAACCTCAAGATAATTCGAACTTGCCCGTAATTTTATCGGTAGATGACAGTCCGATTATTCAAACCACGATCAAACGTGCTTTACAAGAACACTACAACGTGTTGTTAGCAGACAAGGCAACTGAAGCTCTCAAAATCTTGAATCAGAACCCTGTTCAGCTGCTATTACTGGATTTAACCATGCCTGATGTGGATGGCTTAGAGTTTTGCAAGACAATTCGCAAAATTCCTAAGTTTCAAGACTTACCCATCATTATGGTAACGGCGCGCGATGGCTTAGTTAACAAGATGAAAGGGCATATCGCTGGCACAAGCAGATATCTTACCAAACCGTTTAAGCCAGAGGAGCTAAGAGAGATTGTTCGTCAATACATCAACAAATAGCCGACAGCTAAATAAAATTAAGGAAATAGATTATGGGCATTAGACCCTATTTAATTTTTAACTTACACCATACTAAATATGCGATCGCAGCCAAATCGGTTACAGAAATCTTTTTATTACCAGAATTAACTCCTGTGGCCGAAGCACCACCAGATATTGTTGGGTTACTCAACCTGCATTCTGCGTTTGTACCAGTAATGCATCTAAATCTGCGCTTTGGTCATAAATTTGAGCAGTGTAACTTGACTGATAGCGTGATTGTCGTCGAGTCTAACCAATTGCAGGTAGGGGTAATCGTTCATCAGGTTGAGACAGTTAATGATATTGACGATCGATATATTCAAGCTGATTTATCCTATGGACGAGAACGAAATGTTAACCAGGCTTTTGTTCAGGGTGTTATTGAGCTTGATGAGGAAATGATTATTTTGCTCAATATCGACAATCTAGTGCGTCATCCTGATACTTTGGCAGCTTTAATCGATCCTGACAATTCTCAACCAGAAACAGAAATAAAATCAATAGCAAGCAGTTTTTACGCTACCTATTTTCCGACAGCTTCTCCTAACACTAGGAAAATTTTGCATCAACGTGCTGCCAACCTTAAGCAAGCCACAGACGATACTGAATCAACCGAATTAATACCTGTTGCCATAGTTAGTCTTAATGGTGATTATTTTGGCTTAGATTTAGATATCGTGCGGGAATTTACCAAAATTGAACGAGTTACAACTATTCCTTGCTGTCCCGACCATATTATCGGCAATACAAACTTAAAGGGAGAAATTTTGACTTTAGTAGATATTCGCCAGCCTTTAAATTTAGCCACACCTGGCAATAATCAACCTACCAAAGCAGTAGTCATTGAAGTAGATGACATAGTTGCAGGTATTGTGGTGGATGAAGTGTTTGATGTAGTCGATTTTCGTCCCGAAGAAGTTAAGTCTGTTCCTGTAGCGATCAATACTAATATCGCAGCCTATCTCAAGGGCATGGCAGATTATCAAGACCAACCGCTAAACCTGCTCGATTTATCCAAGCTTATGACTCAAGGAGCAATGACGGTGGAGTTGATGGCGTAAACAAATATTTTTATTAATAAAATTACAAGTAACAAATAACAAATATGAAAATTAGAACTCAGCTAAGCTTAACTGCTTTGGGTATTGCTGTTCTGGCAATAGCGAACGTAGGTGTAATTTTCCTTAAATCCTCTGAAGACGATTCTAAAGTTATTAACCAGTCTGGTGTAGTTCGGGGAGCAACCCAAAGATCGATTAAGCTAGAACTATCTAATAGTTCCAACGATGAACTAATCGCCAAGCTGGACAATCTAATTGATGGCTTAATTAATGGAAGCAAAGAGTTAGGGCTGCCTCAAGCTACAGACCCAGCCTATATTGCTAGAATGCAGGAGGCGAAAGCTCAATGGGTATTATCTAAAGAGTTAATTGGGCAGGTGAGAGCTAGACCCACAGAAGCCAACCGTAGCGATCTTTTAAGAGAAAGTGAAAAGCTATTTGAACTAACCAACGCAGCAGTAAACGCAGCAGAAGCATATTCAACAGCCAACGTTAGACAGTTAATAAGGATTGAGTTATTTGTAGCGTTGCTCAACTTTGTTATTGTTGGTGCAATTATTGCTGGTTCACGCCGAATTACTACCACTCTAGACAATTTTAGCAGTAATATTGCTCGCTCCTCGGATGAGATTGCTTCTAAGGTAGAACGCCAAGAGATAGTAGCCAACGAACAGGCAGGTTCGGTTAGCCAGGCGACTTCTACGGTGGATCAATTGGGAGAAGCCTCTCGACGTTCGGCGTTTCAGGCAGAAGCCTCAGCCACTGGTGCAAGTCAGGTATTAGCTCTAGCTGAAGCAGGATCGCAAACTGTAGGACAAACAATGGCAGGGATGGAAAACCTCCAAAAAACAGTTCGAGCGATCGCCGAACAAATTATGAACCTAAGTGAGCAAACAGGTCAGATCGCCAGCGTATCTGAGCTGGTAGGGAACTTGGCAAACCAAACAAATATGTTGGCACTTAACGCTGCGGTGGAAGCTGCCCACGCAGGAGAGCAAGGTAAAGGTTTTAGGGTGGTAGCCAGCGAAATTCGTAAATTAGCCGATGAAAGCCGAAGATCCGCCGATAAAATCAATAATTTGGTAGCAGACGTACAGTCAGCGATCGGCAGCGCGGTAATAGTAACTGATGAAGGTAAGAAAACCGCAGAATCCAGTATTAAACTAGCGCAGGAAACAGCGCGATCGCTAATTGGGGTAAAAGATGCAGTTAACAGCGTATTCTCCAATACCTCACAAATCTCTGATGCAGCAAAAATACAGGCGGTAGGCATTCAAGAAATTCTGGCAACGGTTAATGCACTTAACCTGGGAGCGATGGATACGGCAGCGGACATGGGAGATGTAAAAGCTTCTACAGTGCAGTTAAAACAATCTGCTAATGAGTTAAGAACGATTGTTTAATCATTATTCTTTAAAATAATTGGAGTAGCATATGTCCCAGTCAGTTGAACAAAATCCAGGTATTCCTCGCAAATCTAAACGGTTTGCATATCTCAGGATTCTTCTAGTTCCCATCGTTCTTACCTTTACCTTATGTGGGGGAATGGTCTGGTATATTTTAAATTTATATGATGCGATCGAGCAAGTAAGCAGTCGCGATCTGAAAATTCTCAAACTAAGCGATCAAATTACTTATTTTGATGAAGTTCTAACCTCTAGTGCGCGTTTGGCTGCTACCAGTGGTAGCGAGAGATGGGAAAAACGCTATATGGATACTGTTCCCCAATTAGATGATGCGATCGCCCAAACTGAATCCCTCGTACCCCAAGCCTTTGAAAGTGATGCGATCGCCCAGACCGATGCAGCGAACGATAAGCTGATTGCCATGGAGACTCAAGCCTTTGCCTTAATCGACCAAGGCAAGCTGACTCAAGCAACGGCTTTGCTTTTGAGTCCAGAATACGAAGCCCAAAAGGCAATTTATGCAGCAGGATTAGTCGAAACTACCAAAGCTCTGGAAGACTTTGTAGAGAATAACATTCAGGAAAAAGCCAGTTTAACCTTTTCCGCATTGACCACCATCGCGATCGGTTCGGGCATTTTGTTATTTACTTGGATCTTGGTATTACGCAGAATGAAACAATATATTCAGGCAATTAATGACCTGGAAAAACTGATTTCTCAAACCTCAGCAGAGATGGCTGCTACGGTCGAAACTCAGGAACAGGTTATTTTACAACAGGCAAATTCGGTTAATCAGACTACAGCAACCGTAGACCAACTGGGGTCTACCTCCAGACAATCGGCAAAACAAGCCGAAGACTCGGCTGCTGGTGCTAATCAAGCTTTGTCTCTAGCAGAAAACGGTTCGCAGACGATTGAAAAAACCTTGAAGGGTATGGAAAATCTCAAAATTAGGGTCAGAGAGATTGCCGAACAGATTATGAACCTGAGCGAACAGACAGGTCAAATCTCAGCTATATCTGAGGTGGTAGAGGGGGTAGCAACCCAAACCAATATGCTAGCTCTCAAGGCTTCAGTCGAGGCAGCCCGCGTAGGGGAAGAAGGCAAAGGTTTTGGCGTAGTAGCAGATGAAATTCGCCGATTAGCAGATGAAAGTCGTAGATCGGCAAACACGATTAACAGTTTGGTGGCAGATATTCAAGCAGCGATGAGCAGTGCGGTAATGGTAACAGACGAAGGTAAGAAGACTGCTGAATCTAGTATCGAACTGGCAACAGATACGGCGCAGACGTTCATTGGTGTAAAAAATGCGATCGATAGTGTATTTAATAACAGTCAAGAAATTTTCCAAAATACCAAACAACAGGCGATCGATATTCAAGAGATCCTCTCAGCGATTAACGCTATCAACCTTGATGCTCAAGATAGCGCAGCAGGTGTCGATCGAGTGAAAATTTCTGCCAACCAACTTCGAGAGTTTGCTGAAAAACTAAAAGCGATTACCTAATCGGGGGTTAATTTTATCGGGGGTTAGTATTTTTACTATCAAAAACTAATGATGATTGAAGACGAAGAACTAAGAGAGCTTTATAAAACTTCTAGTAGCGAACATCTTGCTAAGCTAGAATCCGATTTAATAATCCTGGAGAAAAATCCCCAAGACACAGTAGCCATTGAAGAATTTTTGCGAGAGGCACATACCCTAAAAGGGGACTCTCGAATGCTGGGGTTGAATGATATTGAAATGCTGGTACATCATTTAGAAGATTGTGTTGAGGGAATCAAGGCAGGAAAAGGGAAAATAACTCCCGAATTATGCGATCGCCTGTACCAAGGCATAGATGCAATCAATCAACTTTCGCATCAGGCAACTACTGGAGAAGCAGTAGAAGTCAATACTTTTGAAGTGTTGGCATCATTAATGGGTGTATCAGATGTCTCTCAATCTACTGGTAATTCTGAAGCGGATTTATTTGAAGATTCTGATTTTCAAGCATCTTTATTTGATGATTTTGATGACAATAATAGTATCGATCTGTTTAACGAAGCGGATGCAGAAAAAATATTAGCAGCTAAATTAGAATCAGTATCCGCTCCCTCCGTAACCCAAAATTCTCAGCCAGCAGTAGCTGCACCTGTAAAAGATTATTCCATTGACACTATTCGAGTTGAACCGCAAAAGCTCGATACCTTAATGACTCATGCTAATGAGTTAACCGTAACCAAGCTAAGTATTTCCCGCCAGATGACACAAATCAATCAAATGGTGGATTTATGGGAACAGTGGCATAAAGACAATTCTCAAAAACGTTCGGTGTTTGACCAGATTGAAAATAGTTTACCCCCAGAGAAACTCCAGCCCTTAAAGTATTTCTTTAACACTGCCCAGCAGCGTTTAGAGTCTTTCGGTAGCTTAGTCAATTATTTAAAGATTAGGGCTAACCAGGATGTCAATAGTTTAAACCTGATCGCCGATCGCTTGGAGTCTGGCATTCAAGAATTACGGCAGTTACCTCTGTCTAATGTTTTTAATCTGTTTCCTCGTATGGTGCGAGATCTGGCTAAACAACAGGGTAAAGAAATTAATTTGGTAATTGAAGGCGGAGATACTCAAGCTGATAAAAAGATTTTAGAAGAAATTAAAGACCCCCTGCTGCATTTGATTCGTAATGCGATCGATCATGGCATCGAAATTCCAGAAGAACGCATTAGACGAGGTAAATCCTCAACGGCAACTCTCGTGCTTCGGGGTTATCAAACTGGTAACAGCATCGGGGTTGAAATCCGCGATGACGGCAGAGGTTTGAATCTTGACGGTATCAAAAATACCGCCATCAGGCGACAGGTTCGCACAGAAGCCGAACTAGCTAATATGAGTCAGGAGGAAATTCAATCTCTAATCTTTGCTTCTGGCTTTTCTACTCGTACCGAAATTACTGAGCTTTCAGGCAGAGGAGTAGGTTTAGATGTGGTTCGAGCTAATGTAGAACGATTGAAAGGCTCAATTCAGGTGAGTTCTACCCCTGGAAATGGCTGTAAATTTCAAATTCGTTTGGGCAGTAGCCTCGCTACTACGCGGGTATTAATTGTCGAAGAAGCAAAAAACCTTTACGCCATACCAGTAGAGTATATCGCTAATATGCTAGCGATCGCCGTAGATGATATTTATACCATCGATGGTAGTGAAGTAATCGATTATGAAGATCGACCAATTTCTCTTGCTAAGTTGGGAACTTTATTAAAATTATCCACTACTAATCAGGTTCAAACAGCTAGTAAAGCTAACAAATTATTTTGCCTAGTTTTATATCTAGGCAAAGAATATTTCTGCTTAATTGTTGATGCCTTTGTAGATCGACAAGATATCGCCTTTAAACCTCAAAGTAAATTACTCAAGCGTATTCCTAATATTGCAGGAGCGACTATTTTAGGGAATGGGGAAGTATGCATGATTCTCAATCCTAACGATCTACTTCATTCTCTCAAAAACGGCACTTGGCACAATATTTCCGCT
Source organism: Coleofasciculaceae cyanobacterium (assembly GCA_036703275.1). NCBI lineage: Bacteria > Bacillati > Cyanobacteriota > Cyanophyceae > Coleofasciculales > Coleofasciculaceae > Coleofasciculaceae cyanobacterium. The sequence continues at coordinate 71,965 of DATNPK010000010.1, forward strand.
TCGGTGGAACCCGCCTCAGCCAAAAATAAACTACTGCTAGTAGAAGACTCCATTATTATCCGTACTCAGATGCAGCGTCTGCTCAAGAATGCTGGCTATGATGTCACTGTCGCTGTAAATGGTTTGGATGGGTTAGAGAAAATTCAGACAGAAGAATTCAGTATTGTGCTGTCTGACATAGAAATGCCTCAGATGAATGGTTTAGAAATGATCGCCAATATTCGTCAAAACAGTAAATATAATCAACTGCCTATTGTGCTAATTACTACTTTGGCTTCACCAGAGGATAAACGACGAGGTATCGAAGCAGGAGCAAATGCCTATTTGACCAAGGGTGATTTCGATCAACAAATTTTATTTCAAACTCTCGAGCAATTAGTTAACCACAATAATTAAATTTACCATGAACAAGATCAAAGTTGTCTTAGTTGAAGACTCTCCCGTAGCCATTAATATCTATGAGAAGATGCTCAACTCTTCCCCTCACATTGAGGTGGTTGGCAAAGCCTGCAACGGCAAAGAGGGATTTGATTTGGTTTCTAAGCTGAAACCCGATGTAATTTGTGCTGACTTAGAAATGCCTGTAATGAACGGTTTTGAACTTACCAAACAAGTCATGGCATATCATCCTACGCCGATTTTAATCATAAGTAATAGCGTGCAAAAAGATGATATAGACAATATTTATGAAGTGATGAAAGCTGGGGCAGTGGATATCATGCCCAAACCTCGAACCGCTTCGGGCGGTAATACCGAATCTACCCAGAAGGAACTGATCGTAAAGATTAGGGTTTTAGCTAATAAAAAAGTTACGCATATTCCCCTAAATTAGTACTTAATTTCAGCTTTAAGCTATCTAATGTTTAATTTGAAATTCATAATAATTTTTCGACATCAAAACCACGCTATCTCTTTTGGCTATGTGTGCTTAAGAGTACTGGCAGGCGGAAAACCTTTGGTAAACAACTGACCCATTTTTTTTACGTCCTAATATCAAAATACTAGTTAATTAGAATCAAATATCATGGCAATTAGAGTTTTATTAGTTGAAGATTCCGATGTCGCAATTAACATCTATGAAAAAATGCTCAATTCTTCTTCCCACATTGAAGTAGTTGGCAAAGCCAGTAATGGTAAGCAAGGTTTAGATCTGGTTTCGCTCTTAAACCCTGACGTAATCTGCGCGGATTTACAAATGCCTGTAATGGATGGCTTAGAATTTACGAAGCAAGTTATGGCGCATCATCCAACACCTATTTTAGTGTTGAGTAACGCGGTACAAAAGTCAGATATAGATAATATTTACGAAGTAATGAAAGCTGGGGCGGTAGATGTGATGGCAAAACCTCAAACCGCTTTGGGCGGAAATTCTGAATCTATGCAGAATGAATTAGTTGTCAAAATTAGAGTCTTAGCAACTAAGAAAGTTAAAGCAATTCCTTTGAGATAAAAGGGAAAATCAATTATGAAGAATGAGGGCGAAGAAACTATCTGCGACCCTCATAGTTCTTGATTTTTTACATAGCTGCTGCCCTGGCTTCAGCAGCTTCGTCGGGGTGAATGCCCAATCTAGTTAAATTAAGACGGTTTTTCTGATCGAAACCACGTATTTTAACGACAATTTCATCTCCGACTGCAACCTCATCATCCACTTTACCTACTCTGCCTTCGGCTAACTGGGAAATGTGAATCATGCCTTCTTTTCCCGGTAAAATCTCGACAAAAGCGCCAATATCGATAATTCTGGTAATTTTACCCAGGTAAACATCTCCTTCATTAAGCTTACGGGTAATGTTGTAGATCATCTTACGAGCCATGTCGGCTTTTTCGGCTTCTACTGCTGCAATGATTACTTTACCGTCATCTTCGATATCAATTTTTGCCCCAGTTTGTTCGGTAATGGCTTTAATTGTCTTACCTGAAGGTCCAATTACCATGCCAATCAAATCGGGATCGATCTTCATGGTTAACAGTCTAGGTGCATAGGGAGATAGCTCTTTTCTAGGCGCATCGATCGCCTTGAGCATCTCCTCTAAAATATAGATACGCGCTGGTAAAGCTTGTTGAATAGCCTTAGCAATCACATCCATGGAAAGACCAGTAATTTTCATGTCCATCTGTAAGGCAGTAATTCCTGTATCTGTGCCTGCAACCTTGAAGTCCATGTCGCCCAAAAAGTCCTCAATCCCCTGGATATCGGTGAGAATTCTTACCTCATCTCCTTCTTTAATTAGGCCCATCGCTGCGCCACTAACTGGTTTAGTTAAGGGAACTCCTGCATCCATCAAAGATAATGTCGAACCACATACTGAACCCATAGAGGTCGATCCATTAGAAGACAGTACTTCAGAAACTACCCGCAGGACATAAGGAAAATCTTCGGCACTGGGTAACACGGGAAGCAAAGCTCTTTCAGCTAGTGCGCCGTGACCAATTTCTCTCCGTCCAGGAGAGCGCATGGGGCGAGTTTCGCCGACGGAATAGGGGGGGAAATTGTAGTGATGCAGATAGCGTTTTTCGTCTTGGATGGTCATGTCGTCTTTAGTGTCCTGAGCATCCCCTGATGTCCCTAAAGTGGCGATCGAAAGTACCTGAGTTAGACCTCTTCTAAACAAGCCGCTACCATGAACCCGATTAGGTAAAACCCCTACCTTAGAAGAAATTGGTCGTACTTGATCTAGCTTTCTGCCATCAACCCTGATGCCATCTTCAAGGATTTGACCCCGCATCAGCTTTTTAGTTAGGGTTTTAAATGCCTTGTCAATTGCTTTAGGATCTTGAGCATGCGCTACTGCTATCGGATCGTCTTCAGGAAGTTCGGCGATCGCCTGAAGAATTTTAGTTTGCTTAATTTCATCTAAAGCTTCATCGCGAGCCTTTTTGTCAAAGTCATATTGGGAGAGAATTTGCTTGATATCTTGGGTACTGCGATCGCCCAAAAAATTGTTTAAACTCTGATCTTCTTGGAGAGGTTCGGGAACAACCACCTCGATACCCAATTCTTTAATTAATTCTCGTTGTGACTGAATTAGCTCTTGAATTGCTTCATAGGCAAAATCGATCGCCTCGATCACATCTTGTTCTGGTAGCTGATTTGCACCAGCTTCTACCATGACAATCCCTTCTGGGCTACCTGCCACAACAATATCGAGGTCGCCTTTTTTAATTTCTTTATAGGTAGGATTGAGAATAAAGTCATCTCCTACTAAGCCTACCCTGACTGCTGCCATTGGACCATAAAAAGGAATCTCTGCCAGCAAAACCGCTACCGAAGCCCCCGTTACTGCTAAAACATCTGGGGGTACATCTTCATCCATTGAAAGGGTAGTAGCAACTATCTGAATATCATCCCGCAACCAGTCAGGAAACAGAGGACGCATCGGACGGTCAATTAATCTGCTGGTTAAGATCGCTTTTTCTCCTGGCCTACCTTCTCTTCTAAAAAAGCCTCCAGGAATTCGTCCTGCTGCATATTGTCGCTCTTCGTAGTCTACGGTTAAAGGTAAAAAATCAATGCCTTCTCTTCCCTTTGCTCTCGTAGCAGTAACCAGAACCGCTGTATCGCCTGACTGTACTAATACTGAACCGCCTGCCTGTGGTGCGAGCAAGCCTACTTTGAGCCGAATATCACGACCATCAAAAGATATCGACTTGTCAAATTCTTGCATCAACTATATTTTCCTTATTTTTTCGCTTCTTTTTCTCGTGGCTAGATCCTAACACTATCTGAATCGTTAAATCTTTTATATGACAAGGTGATAGGGCTATAGTTTTGTGTTTAATATTTAAGTTATTTTAAGCATCTGTTTTTTACTGACCGCGGAATGCACCCAGCAGAATTAGTCAATTTGCTTCCATCCCGCTTTTTGTGGCTTAAAGTTGTCATCAAAGATGGTTTCAGAATCGTAATAGACCTCGTAGGTGTATTCTGTAGGCAGCTTAGATTCTCTTAAGTCTGCTCCTGCAAAAACAGTATGAAATAAATAGGCTTCTCGTAAATCTGCACCCTGCAAATTAGCTTTAGTAAAGTTTGCCTCTTTTAAATGGGCTTCTCTTAAATTAGCCTGGCATAGGTTGGCTCGTTCAAAATTTACCTTAATTAAAATTGCTTTGACTAAATTGACCAACGCCAAATTAGTTTGAATCAAACTAGACTCGCTCAAATTACAGCTAGTTAATTTAGCTTCTCGCAGATTTGAGCCATCTAATTGAATTCCTTTGAGACTAACTCCTATCAATGGTGCTTTACTTAATTCTGTGCGCCGAAAGTTAGTTTCTCCTTTGTTATACCTACTAAGAATTTCATAGGGTTTAGCGAAAGAAAAAAGATTAGTATTATAAATATTAAAAATGCTTGCCAAAAAAAAGTCTACGGTAATTTGCTTTAGATAACCTCGTTCCACTGCAAGACGATGAAACCTAGTTGGGTTAGTTTGCCGCTGTTGCTCGCGTAATAGTTTGGCAATTTGCTGTTCATTTAATAATCCTGCTTGGCGAAAGTAATATATTAAAGGCTGTTTTTGCTGTTGCTCTAGTAGTTTTGTCCACTTTTGGGCAAAAAAATCAGCCGTTTGCTGTTTAATCCAGTTGTGAGAAGCTAATATTTCACCAATTCGCAAATTGCTAGTACTCTGTAGCTGTAAAGCAAATTCTATTTGACTCGCCGTAATTAACCCAGCCTCAATTAAAATTTCTCCTAAAGGTTTATTAGCTTCAGATATTAAAACTTCATTGCTATTAGGTAAATTTTGCATTTATTTACTACAACTAGACGTAATTTAAGAATAATTTGATGACTATTACAATAATTTAACTTACATATTGTAACAATTGATTTTTAAAATATTATTTAAACATATTTAAACAAGAGCTAAATAAAATTATTTAAGTAAAATTATTTAGTCATAATCCAAATCAAATATTGACCAATTGGAAATTAATTTAACTCATCCTTGGGTAAAAACTGTAGCCGAAGCCAAGATAATTCAAGCACAGCTCAAACATCAAGTAATTGCTTCAGACTGTTTGGCGAAAGTGAAATATGTAGCAGGAGTAGATATTGGTTTTGAGGATAACTATGCTACTTCTAAAGCAGCGGTGGTAGTGTTAACTTATCCAGAATTAGAGCTAGTCGAACAGGCGATCGCTCGTATTCCTACTGCTTTTCCTTACGTACCTGGATATCTTTCATTTCGTGAAATACCCGCAATTCTAGAAGTTCTACCCCAATTAAAAATTACTCCCGACTTAATTTTATGCGATGGTCAAGGTTTGGCGCATCCTCGTCGTTTGGGGTTAGCTTGTCATTTAGGAGTTTTACTAGATATACCAACTATTGGAGTAGCTAAATCTTTATTGATTGGTCAACATGAATCAGTTCCGCTCGAAAAAGGTAGCTGGAAACCGCTGATGGACAAGGATGAAACCATTGGAGTCGCCTTGCGATCGCGCACTAAGGTCAAGCCAATCTATGTTTCTATTGGACACAAAATTAGCCTGCCAACGGCGATCGACTATGTAATGGGCTGTCTAACTAAATATCGCCTACCAGAGACTACCAGATGGGCAGACAAATTAGCTTCACACCGCAAACAATCCTAGTAAATCCTAGTCAATCAAACTCAGCCGAAATCTTGAGATTATTCTAAAGTTATAATCGAGCTAATCAAAATTGTGATCATGAAATATCAGGTAGTTTACGACAGTAAATGCAATCTTTGCACCACTTTTGCCCAGCTTTTACAACAATTTGACCGCGAAAAAATCTTTGCCTATATTCCGATGCAGGATGAAACAACTTTGGCAAACTATGGGATCGCCACTACAGATTGCGAGGCGGGAATGATTTTAATTGACCCGAATCAACCAGCTAAAAGATGGCAGGGAAGCGAGGCAGCCGAAGAAATTGCTCGTCTGTTACCCTTAGGAGAACCTTTTGTCGCTGCCTATCGAGCTATTCCAGGGATGAAGTGGTTAGGCGATCGCACTTATGAACAAATACGCGATAATCGCTATCAATGGTTTGGGGAACGGAAAAATTCCGAGCCAATTTAAAAAAGCAATTTATTTCAAGCACACAGATATATGACTCTTAAACAGTTTATTGGTTCAGAAGCACAAAGTACTTATGCAGCAGCCAAAGTAGTTATCCTGCCTATTCCCTATGAAAAAACCACTACCTATCGTCAAGGATGTCAAAATGGGCCTGAAGCAATCATTACTGCTTCAGATCAGCTAGAGGCTTATGACATTGAGTTGGGAAAAGAAATTTGTCAGGATATAGGAATTTATACTGCTCAGGCGATCGCTAATACCAAAATAAATCCAGATATAACTCCTGAAGCAGCGATGGAAGCGATCGCCGCTCGAGTATCTGAGTTACTTAGCGATGGTAAGTTTATGATTGCTTTGGGGGGAGAACACAGCATTACCGCAGCAATAGTCAAAGCCTATCAACAGAAACTAAGCCAGCCGTTTACAGTAATTCAGATTGATGCTCATGGAGATCTGCGCCACTGTTACGAAGGTTCAATTTATAATCATGCCTGCGTCATGCGCCGAGTGTTGGATTTAGGAATACCAATTCTTCCTATAGGTATTCGCAGTATTTGTTTAGAAGAAGCGCAGTTAATCAAACAGCAGCAGATACCTGTAGTTTGGGCAAAAGATATCGATCGCAATTCAGACTGGATCGAACAGGCGATCGCTAATATATCAACCGAAAAAGTTTTTATCACCATCGATCTAGATGGACTAGATCCTAGTCTGATGCCTGGAGTGGGGACTCCCGAACCTGGAGGCTTAAACTGGTATCAGTTAACCAAATTTTTGCACAGGATATTTACTCAACATCAGGTAATAGGTTGTGACGTGATGGAATTAGCACCAACATCAGACTCAGTAGTATCAGAATTTATTGCAGCTAAATTGGTTTACAAATTGATTGGCTTTAGTCAATTCTTGAGCTGAAAAAAAATTAGTTGATGATCGAGAAGCTTTGTATTCCTTAACTTATAGTTCAAATGAGATCTGGCTCACAGTCAAATGTAAATTAAAATTGATAAAATTGGATATTTGTAGACAGATTTCTGCCGTTCTATTCTTACTGGAAACTTTTTAAAGGAAAGAGTATTTATGAACACGATAGGTAATTATGCTCCCGATTTCGAGATTCCTGGTATCGACCAAGAAGTTTATCATTTAAGTAGCTATCGTCAAAAATTTAAAGCGATCGCCGTAGTCTTTATGAGTAACGATCCAGTAGTCAATCAGTATATTGAACGTCTTAAGCAAATTCAAACTGATTTTGGGGGGCAAAAATTCACTATCATGGGTATAGATTCTGAATATCGTTCTGAACCAATTGCCCAGATCGTGGAAGCCATGCGACAATACGCTCAAGCAAAAAAGCTGAACTTTCCTTATTTGCGAGACTCTACTCAAGATGTTGCTAGATCTTTCAAAGCCAAAGTTTTACCCACTGTTTATCTGTTAAATAGCGATGCGGTAATTTGTTATCAGGGCAGAATTGATGATTGTGCCGAATCAATCGAGCAAGTTAACCAGCATTACCTGCGCGATAACATTTGGGCCATGCTTTCGGGACAGAAAATTGTCCAAGATTATGTGACACCCGTAGGTACTGATATTCAGTGGCGACCCCAATAGGTACTGTCCAATGCCAAGGTGGCCAAAAATTTGGATTTTAGACCTGCTATTAACTTAAAGCATCGAGCTTTTTTAATGACAAAGTACAGAAAACTGCTATGTTATGGGGAGGTAAATAACAAGAAAGATTGAGGTTTACTTTTCTAGGAATGAGTTACCAGAGGGTTTTATTAAAATTAAGTGGCGAAGCCTTAATGGGCAACTTAGGCTACGGTATCGATCCTGCGGTAGTCGCCAAGATTGCTCAGGAAGTGGCAGACGTAGTCAAGAGTGGAGTCCAAGTAGCCATTGTTGTTGGTGGTGGAAACATCTTTCGCGGAATGAAAGCCTCTGCTGCGGGAATGGATCGAGCAACGGCTGATTATATTGGCATGATTGCTACTGTAATGAACGCGATGACTTTACAAGATGCTCTAGAAAGAATAGGCATTTCCAATCGGTTACAAACTGCAATTTCGATGCAGGAAGTGGCTGAACCTTATATTCGCCGTCGAGCTATTCGTCACCTCGAGAAAGGTCGAGTTGTAATCTTTGGTGCAGGTTCGGGAAATCCCTTTTTTACGACTGATACTACTGCTGCTTTAAGAGCGGCAGAGATCGATGCAGAAATTATTTTTAAAGCTACTAAAGTAGACGGAATCTATGATTCTGACCCAGTAAAAAACGAAAATGCTCATCGCTACCAAAGCTTGACCTATAACTATGTCCTAACCCAAGAGTTAAAGGTGATGGACAGTACAGCGATCGCTCTGTGTAAGGAAAACAATATTCCTATATTAGTTTTCAATCTTTCAGTAAACGGTAATATTATGCGTGCAACCAAAGGAGAACCTGTTGGCACTATTGTAGGAGGAAATTGTGAAGTTATCTGATATAAAAGAACGTATGCAAAAGACTGTTGAGGCTACTCAAAGGTCTTTCAACACTATTCGTACAGGAAGAGCAAGCACTTCTTTATTAGACCGCGTTATGGTGGATTATTATGGCTCAGAGACTCCCCTAAACTCTTTGGCTAATCTTAGTACCCCCGACGCAACGACAATTATGATCCAGCCTTATGACAAAGGCAGCATGGGTCAGATTGAAAAAGCGATTTCTCTTTCTGATATTGGTCTGACACCCAACAATAATGGAGATTTAATTAGGCTGAATATTCCTCCTCTAACCAAAGAGCGTCGTAAAGAACTAGTAAAAACAGCAGGAAAGCTAGCCGAGGAAGGTAAGGTGGGAATTCGCAATATTCGTCGTGATGCGATCGATGAAATTCGCAAACAAGAAAAAAGCAGCGACATTTCCGAAGATGAATCTAGAGATTTACAAGACGAAATTCAAAGCATTACCGATAGTTTTAATCAAAAAATTGATGATTTGTTGGCTATAAAAGAGAAAGATATTATGACTGTTTAAATCGGTGGTGTTGGTTTAAAAGTTTAAAATTAATCATGATTTTGTTCGCAATTATTAAAGCTTGTCAATCCTGCGATGAGAACCTTTATTAAACTAATTTTAAGCGTGAGATTCGTAAATCCTGAACATTTGAGATGATTGAAATTAATCGCGACTAATCGATTAAATACTACTAGGAAATAGGCTTCATTAATCGGTTGTTAAAGACCGATATTTTTTTGCTTCAAAAGTTAATAGTTGAGTGTCTCGTCAGCGTGCGCGGCTCCATAGACTCTGTATTTCGGCAATTTCTTGAGAACTGGGAGGCTGTTTGATGTCAATAGCCAGATCTGGCATTGACCCAGGAATATTTTGTGACCGAGGACTATCAAGAACTGAGGCTAAATCCAGTCCAGGAACAGCTGGACGAAATCCATATTTGATCAATACTTTTTGTTGCTCTGGTTGAGTTAGATATTCAACAAATTTGTTTGCCGCTTTAGCAACGCTCCTGGTCGTATTTTGCTGGACAATAGCAGCAGTAGCGACAACGATTTTGAAACTGCTGTAAAACTCCTGCTGATTCTGAAACTAAAGTATTCAATGAAATTACCTGTGCTTGTCGAGCATCTTGTCCTTGCTGTACTAATTTTAGGTTGTTTTCTAAACTGGTAGCTAACTGATTCAATTGTTGTTTTGCCGCTCCTGAACTTTGTTTAGCTAAAGTAAGTACTTCGGTTAATTGCTGATTCAATTCTTAGGGAGATAATAGCGAATCTGAACCTGACAATTTCAGTGATAGCCGCTCAATTTTGCCTGGTAATTCTAAGACGCGATCGCAAGCATATTCCACTGCTGCAAATAGTTCTAATTGTGTTGCCCAGGTTAAAAGCTGCTGTGCTTCGGTGTGTAACTCTTCGGCTTTTTTGGCTAATAGTTTAGCTTGCTATTTGACTGAGTGTATTTCTTTAGCTAATACGGGATTATCAAGGTTATTTGGTTGGGTTTCTTTGTTACTTAGAGGAATAGCAAGTCCTGCTGCGATCGCGACTGCTGTAGGTAATGTAATATAACTAGGCAACTGTATTAGGCGTATTCCAACTACCAAAGTAATTCCGCCTGCTAAAACAGCCAAGGGATAGTGTAGAGGATTCACTAATTTCATAGTTATTCGTTGTTAATTACTAACTGTTTAGAATTCAACCTGTAAATCTGCCATTAAATCAGAAATGGTTTGAGGATCGCCTTGGCGATAATAACCTCCATTTAATTCAGCGATCTTTTGTAAAGTTTGCGGATTAAATTCACCTTCTTGACCATAGCCAACAGTAAAAAAGGCAATATTGTCTCCTGACTCAAAATTGCTGATTTTCAATTGCTCTCAAAGCTGGTCAAGGTTTATTTGAGAGCCAGAATCTTCTCCATCTGTCAGAATCAACACCGCATTGATGGCATCTCAATATATTTTTTGAGCTTAATCTTATTATGACCTATGTTTCCTATTTGGAATGACTATATCTGATGTCAGGGGATTGATTAAGTACGGGGTGAAGAATGAGCGCGATGCCTTTGGCTAAGCTTCGCCAATCGCTTGATGCTATCTCTAACGTATGGCTGTGGATTGAGGGTGTCTGAGGCGATCGGTTTAACCTGAGATGATTTCAAGAAACATGGTGAAGGTGGTAAAGCAACGGTATTTGGCAAAGGCAGTAAAACTAGAATTGTCTTGATACCTTCTGCGTTATGGCGTGCCGTTAAGGAGTTTGAGAAGCGCGAGGAAGCGTTGCCCGTGCATGACTAGCGGCGGCTTTTCCTAAAGGATAAGCTTCGAGACCGAAGGGCGGAGTGCGGTTTATCCGTGAATCCGCGATTGGCAAATGAGAGGGAATCTTCCCACTCA